>JBFYON010000065.1:0-4117 GCA_041303755.1 Micrococcales bacterium
CCAGATGACACTGCAATTGAATCAAAGATCGTAAGCCGCGCGATTCAAAGTGCCCAGTCTCAGGTTGAAGGTCGCAACGCTGAAATTCGCAAAAATGTTTTGAAGTATGACGATGTTCTGAACCGCCAGCGTGAAGCAATTTACAGCGATCGTCGTCACATCCTTGAGGGTGATGACATTGCGATGCGCGTGGAGACTTTTATGGCCGATGCCATCCAAACCATCGTTGACGGTCACGTTTCAGATCAATCCGGCAATGACTGGGATCTAGAAGCACTGTGGACTGAGCTCAAGGCCATCTACCCGGTAGGTCTAGAAATCGGCGAAGTTCTTGCCGAAGCAGGAAACCGTTCAAAGCTAACCAAGGAATGGTTGACCCGCGAATTAGTTAGCGACGCCAAGGTTGAATACCGCAAGCGTGAAGCAAACATCGGTGAGGAAGCAATGCGCGAACTTGAGCGCAGAGTTGTTCTATCTGTTGTTGACCGCAAGTGGCGCGATCACCTTTACGAAATGGATTACCTAAAGGAAGGCATTGGTCTTCGTGCCATGGCTCAGCGCGACCCGTTGGTTGAATACCAGCGTGAAGGCTACGGGATGTTCCAGCAGATGATGGGAGCAATCAAGGAAGAGTCAGTTGGCTACCTCTTCAACATTGAAGTTGAGGTAACACCTACTCCTGCAATTGACCCAAAGAAGCTCACCTACATTGCTCCTAATGAAGATGGTGCTGCCGAAGCTCACGGAGCAGATGCCGCAAGTGCTCAGAAGAAAATTGCGCAGCAGAACCAAGCCGCCCCAACCCAGCAGAAACCTGCTGATGGTCAGGGCAGCTCGTTCTTCCGTTCCTAAAGCACGCTAACTGCGGTGGCTCGCCATCGATTGTTGATGCCTTCAAGGCGAATAGTCACCGCTCTAGTTCTGCGTTGAGCATTAAGTAAAACTACTGATTCAATCACGCCGTCTCTGGGTGACGAGTTCATCATGTTTAGTACTGAAAAATTCTGATAGTGGGTCTTTTGTCCAAGGGCATCTCGGCGCTGACGCGCCTCTACAGCCCGGCGGGAGAGTCGTTGATAGACCTCGTCTGATAGCAGTCTCGCAAGTTGATCAATCTGCCTGGTTCCGGCAATTACTTCAACTACTCCGGTAGCTAAGACCTGGAGGCTTGCATCTGGGTTGGGAAGTTCACTGGTGCTGTTGTACTGCGGCCCAAAGTAGTCATTTGACGCAACTAAATTTTTGATTCGTTGCTGCTGGACCTGTTTTATTGCAGCCTTGGGCTTTGGTTTGTCTACTGGTTTGGTTATTGATTTGGTGATCTGTTCTGACTTGTTATTCTTCTTGCTTTTACTCTTGTTATCCTCGCCTTTGCTCTCAAATGTAGAAGGCATTCCCTTCCTCTTTCTCTCAGGAAACCTTCCTAAGAACTACGACGCTAGACCTCTGATTAATTTGAAACAAGCCATTTTGCGAACATGTGCATAACTTTTACACAACGACAACATCACAAAAATAATGGCTACATGCATTTTGAGGATATTTTTGAGGACCTCGAGGCCCAGTTCGCGGCGGCTAGCGAAACGCGATTGCGAGATTCGCTAACTGCTGGCGCGCGATCGGTTGAAGTCCACACGGAAAAGATGGTTCCAAAAGAATTGATTGCACCAATCCTGGGTATAGATTTTCTAGCCGGATTAGATTCAATCTCACCAATCTGGCACATCCTTCCCATGCGGTCGGTGACTAAAGTGATTTTTAATTCTGAGGCTGAAATGACCCTGCCGAAACTAAGAAACTTCAAAATTGACTTCATCGGTTTTTTGAATTCCATACCCACGCCCTGCTCAATTCGTTGGCGCATAGCTGGATCTGATTCTTTTATTCGCGTGGGGCAATTGCACACCGTAACCGGCAGCCTGCTGTTCATCTACCTAAAGAGCGCAAAGCGACCAATAGCAGTTCCAATCCAAGCACTTGAAATGTTGAGCATCGAATCTGTGGATAACCTCAACGGAGATTTCTAGCAACAGCTTGGCTAGCGGGATGGCTAAATTAAACAAACTGCGCTCTCCAAGGCGGGCAAGACTTCGAAACCTAATAGTCGGAGTGAGTCTTATTGGCTCATCGGTAGCTGTGGTCGCATTCACGATTTCCGAGAACAATCACACCGATAGCTTCCTGGTGGCAGCCCGAGACCTACCCGCGGGCAGTCCAGTTTCAAGCGTGGACATGAAAATTGCCTTGGTGAATCTAGGTCAGGGTTCCGAGCTTTATTTGCGAGAGGGTGATCTACCCAGCGGTGCATATGTTCTTGGCCCAGTAAGGTCCGGTCAGCTAATTGCTAAGAGTGCACTGGCTAGCGCAATCATCGACGAACGTGTTCCAGTAGTGGTCAATTCCGCAATGGGTTTATCGGCCGGTTTAGTGGCGGGTGCATCGGTTGATGTCTGGGTAACTCCAGTGCAGGAAGATCAAGTAATCGGCGAACCATATGTGTTAGTTCTTGCCGCCGAAGTATCGCGGCTCATTGAGAGTAATGAGATGTTTGCTAATGAGAACTCGCAGGTTGAGCTATGGGTGCCTATTGAAGCGGTGGGGCCAGTGCTTGCCGCAATATCTAAAGGAGACAGCGTTTCTCTAATTTTGAGGCCAACTCTGGCCGATGGATAAAGCTAAATTAATTTCTGTTTGGTCTGCTGCTGGGTCGCCTGGTCGCACCACTGTGGCACTTGCCATTGCCGCCGAGCTTGCTGAATCTGGCAAGCGAGTTTTCCTTCTAGACGCTGATACCTACGCGCCATCACTCGAATTGGCTTTGGGTTTAGTCGACCACCCCGCTGGGCTTGCCGCCGCCTGCAGACTGGTTGGCCAAGAGCGTTTTGATCTCGAGCAGCTGCAGCGCCTAAGTACTCAGGTTGGGGTTGGCCACGGGGAGCTCACGGTGATGACCGGCCTGAGCAGTGAAAGCCGCTGGGCTGAAGTGTCCAGTGAAAAATTGGATGACCTCTTGCTGATTGCAGGGGAGAACTTTGACTTCGTGGTGCTTGACGTTGCTGCCCACACAGCGGATGGACTGCAATCAGTCAGTAGTTCTGTAAATCGCAATGCGGTTACGCGCTGGGCGCTGGGCTATTCCGATTTCGTGATTGCGCTTTGTGCCGCAGATCCCATCGGAGTTTCCCGGTTCTTGGATGCCATGGTTCAGTTGTCCGAGCTCAAACCCAAGGGGCAAGTGTTGACGGTGGTTAACCGCCTGCGCACATCGGTGTTGGGATCATCGGCGAAGCAGCAGATTGTTGAGAGCCTCGCGAGGTTGGGGCAGATAACCGTGGCTGGATTTGTACCCGATGATCCAGGTGCGGCAGATTCGGCCATAAAGGCGTCCTTACCTATTGGCATCGGCCGAAGATCATCGCAGGCTAGGCAAGCGCTCGCGCTTTTTTGCAGAGCCCAAATCCTTGGTCAGCGAAGCAAATTGGACGGTCGACTGGCTAAGAAAGGTAATCGCTAAACTCGGTTAGGTGTCAACACTCAGCGAGCTAAATAAGGCCCACGGTCGTGCATCGAATGCAGACATTGATTGGCTTAGTTTGCTGCAGGCAGACTGGCAGCTAGTAGCCGATCTAGTCTTTGCCGACCTGGTGCTTTGGCTACCAACTCCGGATGGAAGTTTCGTTGCGGCTGGTCACGCGAGACCATCTTCAGCAGCCACAATTTTTTACCGCGACATTAGCGGTGACCCAATTCGTAAAGAGTGGGCTGCTCAGGTAAAGCAAGCATTTGAGACTGGCAAAACCGTAGACACTAAAGCTCAAGCGGGAGCAGATGGAACTACAACTAGGCTCAGCGCGTTTCCAGTTCGAAGAAAGCTTTCTGCAAAATCTGAAGAAGTGACCGCAGAGCCAATTGCGGTAATTACTCGTCACACAAATTTGACCGAAGTAATAATGCCAAACCGTCTTCAGTTAAATTACCTTGGCTGCGGAAATGATTTACTGGCCATGGTTGCTGAAGGCAATTTTCCAGATTTCAGTAATCCAACTGGTCCGCGCAGGGGAGCACCGCGTGCCAACGATGGACTTTTCCGACTTGATGTTGATGGCGTAGTTCTATT
>JBFYON010000066.1:0-5378 GCA_041303755.1 Micrococcales bacterium
GAGCCCGCCTTAGCCAAACTATGAATAATGCCGTTCGCATCGATATCGCTGGCCGAGACCATGCCCACTGCCGAGCCCTGAACCCATTCGCAGACACTGTCAACAATTTCATTGCGGACTTTTTCACTGATCAACTTGGAATCGCAAAGTTTTTCCGGCCAGGGTGTCGTGGTTCTTAAATTATTCTGATCAAGAATTGCAACACCTACTGCCACCGGTCCGGCTATAGCGCCACGGCCTACTTCGTCCATGCCGATTACAAACCTGAAGCCCTTGCCCCAGAGTTCTTTTTCTAGGCTAAGGCTTGGGAACGTTTTTGAAGACATCGGGGTAATTGTCGAGCCAACCAAAGTGACTAAATGGCCAGGTAATTAGAAAAGCCCTGCCAACCACAAACTCTTTTGCAACAAAACCTTTACTCGGAAGATCAGAGTGGAACCTTGAGTCAGCAGAGTTATCGCGATTGTCACCCATCACCCAAAGTGAACCCGCAGGAACGGTGACGTCAAAATTCATAGTGGAAGGTTCTTTGCCAACCTCAAGATAAGACTCGGTAATAGCTTGGCCGTTCACAGTTATCTTGCCATCGGCATCACAGCAAATCACGCGATCGCCTTCAACACCGATAACGCGCTTGACCAAGTGCTGACTGCTGTCCGGTGCCGTAACTCCAAAAGCGGATAGCACCCAATCGGTTACGGCGGTAATCGGATCTACATCGATACTGCTCATCTCGCCCAGCCAACCGCCCGGGTCTTTGAACACAACAACATCTCCGCGCTCGACCGGAATCAAGTCTGGCGAAAGCTGATTCACGATTATTCGGTCATCAATTTGCAGAGTTTCCATCATGGAACCCGATGGGATAAAGAACGAACGGACCAAGAAAGTCTTTATTAAAAGAGAAAGCACCAACGCGGTACCGGCAATTACAAATAGGTCAATAATCAGAGAAACAAATATGTTTTTTCTGAAACGACGCCACTTGCTGCGGCTGCGTGGTGCTTTTCTTGGTGGGCTTTGAAACTGCCCTAGGTCTGTCATGCTTTAAGGCTATAAGTTTTTTGAGATTTGCGACCCTATTTAGGCGTTGTCGCGCTTTTCTTGAATCTTTGCCTTCTTGCCACGAAGATCGCGAAGGAAGTAAAGCTTTGCACGGCGAACTGCACCGCGGGTTACTACTTCAATCTTGTCTATAACAGGTGAGTGAACTGGGAAAGTACGCTCAACTCCAACCTGGAATGAAATCTTACGAACTGTGAAGGTTTCACGAACTGATTCGCCTGAACGACGAATTACGATTCCCTTGAAAACCTGAACACGGCTGCGGTTACCTTCGATGATGTTTACGTGAACGTTCACGGTGTCACCAACGCGGAACTCAGGAATGTCTGAACGAAGAGACGCTGCGTCAACTGAGTCTAAAATGTGCATTTTTGTATCGCCTTCTGTTACTGCGCGCAGGTCAACAACGGGTAATTGAATGATGTTTTGCTGTCCTATTTGGCTGTTCTCCCCTGCGGCAGAGCATGTTAGCCAGACAACCTCATAAGTTTACCCGCCAAATGTCCCAGTGGGCAACCCGGAATCCGGATTGCAGAGCCTGAACCCTTTACCAGCGCGGTTTTCTAGTCAGATAGCAGATCTGGTCGCACCCGTTTTGTGCGCTCAACCTGCTGATCATGGCGCCAAGCTGCAATCGCAGCATGGTTACCGCTGGTCAAGATCTCGGGAACATCCAATCCTCGCCAAGAAGCTGGCTTGGTGTAACTGGGATACTCAAGCAATCCGTCAGAGTGGGATTCTTCAATCAAGCTTTCCGCGTTTCCAATGACACCGGGTATCAAACGGGCAATCGCCTCGACCATGGCAAGTGCCGCTACTTCGCCGCCGTTCAAAACGTAATCGCCGAGACTGATCAAACGTACATTGGCCTTGGTCTGCGCGTAATCAACCACTCGCTGATCAATGCCTTCGTATCGACCGCAGGCAAAAACGATGTGATCCAACTCGGCCAACTCATGCGCGGTGGCTTGTTTGAATTGCTCGCCGGCAGGTGACGTAAAAATAACTGTGCAATTGCCGTCGGCGGGAAGAATTTCATCAAACGCAAGCCCCCATGGCTCCGGCTTCATGAGCATTCCGGCTCCGCCACCGTAAGGGCTGTCGTCTACAGTTTTATGTTTGTCAAAAGTGAAGTCGCGAAGATCGCGCACGTGAAGATCAATGAGGTTTTTCTCACGCGCTTTACCAAGTAGCGAAAGGTCTAACGCCTTGAAATAATCCGGAAAGATTGTGATTGCGTCGATGCGCACTTATTCGCCTTGGTTTGCGGAACTGCCCTGCTGGCCCACTTCTGATTCATCAGAATTTAATGCGCGCTCAAGCTGATCACGAATAGCTGCAAATGCCGACGGCTGCTCCTCTAGGGGCAGAGCCGATACGCGCGCTACCTCTTCTTTTACCTGCTGGGTTAGATCTTCAGACATATGTAAAGCCTATTCGTAAAGGGCGGGTTCTACATCCAGCCCATAAATCGGAGTTGCCGAACTGTAAATCACTGCGCAGGCTGCCCGCAAGGCGCCCATACTTTTTGGATCTCCCTGAGTTACTAAGACTTTATTGCCCAGCAGCTCGACCTCTGCACCCTTGCAGGAGTATCCACGCTTGGTCTTTTTGGGCTCATCGTATTCGTTCAATAAATCAGCCAGAGTGCCAATGATGAAGCTTGGCTGGTCTTCTTTTTTGACGCCCAAGACTTCTTTGCGAGTGCTTATGCCAGTCATCACCAACACCGATGGAATTCCCGCGCGGTTAGCGCCTCGAATATCGGTGTCTATTCTGTCACCAACAAAAATGGGCTGCTTAGAATCAAAATGATCCGTGGCTGTTTTATAAATAGCAACTTCCGGTTTACCGGCAACGATTGGCAATTGGCCGACTGCCGTGTGGACCGCCGAAACCAAGGTTCCGTTGCCCGGGGCAATGCCCTTTTCTCGCGGAATGGTCCAGTCCTGATTGGTGGCTACCCACTTGGCGCCATTTGTGATTGAGTATGCCGCTTCTGCTAAATCTGTCCAGGCAACACTGGGGTCAAAGCCCTGAATCACGCCCGCTGGTTGGTCATCTGAGGATTTCACTAATTCAAAACCAGCCTCGGTAACTCTTGAGCGAAGCCCCTCGCCGCCAACCACCAACACCTTGGCGCCTGCGGGAATTAGTGTTGCCAGAATTTCAACACCAGTTTTTGCCGAACCGATGATGCTGTCCGGATCAGCTTGAATACCAAAACCTGCTAATTGCGAAGCTATGGTTTCTGGTTTTCTTGATGAATTATTCGTGATATAGCCAACCGATATGCCTTGCCCAGCAATCAGGTTAATGCTCTCAACCGCGTCCACAATTGCATCGGTGCCCTCGTAGATTACACCGTCAAGATCGCACAGCAGAGTGTCGTATTTACCCCAGATGGTTGCGCTTTTTTTGCCAAACATTTTTATAGAAAATCGAGAAATTTCAGGGTCGAATTAACGACCGCGTGCGCTTCCACCCGGACGGGTCAAGCCGCCGCCTTTGCCACGACTGTTTCCGCCACCAATCTTGCCGCCACCAAAGGTGCCGTTGGCACCAAAGGTGTTGCGTGACTTACGAATCTCATCCAGAGATGGCCGCTTTTTCTCAACTGAAGTCTCTTCAGCCTTATCGGCTGGCTTGGAATCTTTAGGTTCCTTCGCTTTATCGGTCATTTCTTGGCTCTCTCTTCCATGCTTCGCGTTCTAAAGGCTTTTCTACAAATTCTGGGATTTCAATTTCTTCTAGTACAGAGAAGACTTCATCTTCTGGCTGCTTGAAGCCCGAGTAAGCCTGCTCTGCGCGCTCGGCCAGCTTGCGCCAACGCTTTGATTCTTCAGTTTTACCTAAAACATCAAGTGTCTCGGCGTAAGCATGAAACAAAGGTGCCGAGTAATCAAAAACTTTTTCAGGGTTTAACTCAGGGATTTGTAATTCAGCCAGAGCTAAATCATTTTGACCCAAATCTAAACGAGCCCCTGACATCACAATTGCAAGATTTACCCTCACCTGTGGAGTCAATTTGGTGCGGTCAACTTCGCGACCCAGTTCCAGTCCACGTTCCGGGCGACCAAGCCCACGTTCGCAATCAACCATCAGCGGAACCTGGTCGTTTGACCCAGAGATTCTGCGGTAGGTAAGTAGTTCGCGCAGCGAAAGGGCATAATCACCGATGCCGTATGCGGTTACGCCAACGGTTTCACGAACCATCGCGATACGGCCGGCGCGCTCTGCAGCTGCAAGGGCATGCTGATGCGCTAGCTCCGGGTCTTGGTCGTGCAAGATGCTTACCATCGCCAAATGGCGGGCAACTTTCTCAGCGTTCTCGGCGGTGAGTGTCTTTAACTGAACCCGAATGCCCAGCTCAAGATCCTTTTCGGTTATCTCATCCGGAATGATTGGGCTCTTTGGTTTGTCGTAGTCGATCGGTCGAGCTACGCGCTCCTGCCAGGCTGGGCGTGAACCACCCGAATTTGGTCTAACACCTCGACCACTGGGTGCATCCTGACGACGGTCGCGGCCACCTCGGCCGGAACCCTGTCCTGAATCACGTTCACGCATATTTATCTCCTGTAAGCATTCTACAAATGCCATTTGAACCAACGAAAGTTGGTTAAACCAAAATGGCCACCTCGAAAGGTGGCCATTTTGTTAAATTAAGTCCGGCGGTGTCCTACTCTCCCACAAGGTCACCCTTGCAGTACCATCGGCGCAGGAGGTCTTAGCTTCTGGGTTCGGAATGTAACCAGGCGTTTCCCCTCCGCTATGGCCGCCGAAACACTATTGAGTTATGTTTCGAAAGCACACATTGAAGTGTGATTTTTTGGTTCCCATACCTCGGGAACCACATAGTGGACGCAAGCAAAAAGTTATCAAGTAATCGACTTATTAGTACTGGTCAGCTCCATGGGTCTTTAGTCCCCACTTCCACATCCAGCCTATCAACGCAGTAATCTAGCTGCGAGTCTCTCGGCCGAAGCCATGGAATTCTCATCTTGAAGCAAGCTTCCCGCTTAGATGCTTTCAGCGGTTATCTTTCCCGAACGTAGCTAATCAGCGGTGCTCCTGGCGGAACAACTGACACACCAGAGGTTCGTCCATCCCGGTCCTCTCGTACTAGGGATAGGTCTTCTCAAAATTCCTGCGCGCGCAGAGGATAGAGACCGAACTGTCTCACGACGTTCTAAACCCAGCTCGCGTGCCGCTTTAATGGGCGAACAGCCCAACCCTTGGGACCTACTCCAGCCCCAGGATGCGACGAGCCGACATCGAGGTGCCAAACCATGCCGTCGATATGGACTCTTGGG
>JBFYON010000067.1:0-4399 GCA_041303755.1 Micrococcales bacterium
GCTTGAGCTGGTGCCGCTAGTGCAAGAGATGCAAATAGAGCTGCAGCTGCTGCGATTCCGATGTGCTTACGCATGTATGTTCTCCTTGTATGGTGACTGGGGTTATCCAGTACTTAGATTCAAGACTTAGAAGGTTAACCCAGTTCGTTTACTTGATTGACGTCAGGGCAATTGGATGTGAAGTTTAGGTAAACAGAATTAACCAAAGTGGCCGTTGACGTAGTCATTGGTTCGAGGATCAATTGGCATGTTGAATACCTGCTCTGTAGAGCCAAACTCCACCACGTGACCTGGGTTACCGTCTTCGCTCAAGAAAAATGCTGTCTGACTTGCCACACGCTGCGCCTGCTGCATGTTGTGCGTAACGATCACGATAGACATGCTCTCAGCCAACTCAATGATGGTTTCTTCAATGCGACGGGTAGAGCCAGGATCAAGCGCGGAACAAGGCTCGTCCATGAGCAGAACCTCTGGACTCATTGCAAGAGACCTGGCGATGCAAAGACGCTGCTGCTGGCCACCCGATAGTGAAAGCGCCGGCTCGCTTAGGCGATCTTTAACTTCGTTCCAGATAGATGCTCGTTGAAGGCTGGTCTCAACCAACTCCTCAGAAATTTCGCCATTTCTGCCAGATAGCTTTAGCCCACTAATGACGTTGTCTTTAATGGACATAGTTGGAAAAGGGTTTGGCTTTTGAAACACCATGCCAATTTGAATGCGGACCTTCACCGGGTCTACGTTTGCCCCGTAAATATCTTCGTCATTCAAAAACACTTTTCCAGCCAAACCAGCCCCAGGAATCAATTCGTGCATGCGGTTCAGGGTTCTGATGAAGGTTGATTTACCACAACCTGACGGACCAATCAGAGCGGTTACCTGGTTCTCAGGGAATTCAAGATTTACATCTTTCAGAACGTGGCGCTCGCCAAACCAAACGTTTATGTCTTCAGAGCGAAGGTGTGAGTTAGCCATTATTTCTTCCTCTTTTTGCCATTTGGATTTTTCTTTCTAGTTAGCACACGTGCGATGGTGAAAAGAATTCCCACCAAAATCAGGATCACAAGAGCAGCACCCCAGGCGCGTTGAGTTGAGGTGTCAAAGCCATTGCCTAGGAATTCATAAATGTAGTAAGGCAGGCTAGGCATGGCGCCAAACATGTCAAAGGTTGTTCCCTGTGTGGTCGAAGCGGTAAGAATTAGCGGCGCAGTTTCGCCGATGATGCGGGCAATTCCCAAAATTAGTGCCGTAATTATTCCTGATTTCGCAGCAGGCAAAGTTACTTGAAAAAATGCCCGATAGGCAGGGGCGCCCAGTGCCAGTGCACCGTTTCTAAGCTCGGCCGGAACCAGGCGAAGGGCCTCCTCAGCAATTCGAGCTACCGTTGGCAACATCAGTGGAAGTAAGGCGAGTGAGCCTGCGAAGCCCGAGTAGCTGGTTATTCCGGAAACTATCAAAGCAGAGTAGATGAACAGACCAGCTACAACAGACGGGAGTCCAGACATTGCCTGAATCAGCACGCGAATTGAATTTCTGGCTTTTGATCGGGTTTCGGTAAGAAAAACTGCAATGCCAAGCCCCAGTGGAACTGTTGCGATTGTGGTTAATGAAACGATTAACAAGGTTCCAATAAGTGCATGGCCGATTCCGCCGTATTCAAGCGAGGTGGTGGCTGATATGTAGACGTTGTTCTGAGACACGAAACTTAGTGAAAGAGCCTTGCCACCAAAAGTGATCACGGACCAAAGAACCGATAGCAGCAAGACCAAAACGAGAGTTGCAAAAAACACGATTGCAACAATCAGTGCCGCGTCGGCAAACCCGCGCTTTCCATATTCCTTGAGCCCCAGACCTCCCGCAGCCAGAATCTGCAAAGGAAGGAAAATTATGATTAGGGCAATAACTGGCTCTATTTGAAGGACCAACGCAATGGCTGCAGTTAACGCCATCGGAATGAGAGAAGCTGCTACAACCTGCAGAACGCGACTTTGACTATTAGCCTTCCAAGGTTCTGAAGCGCTTGGGCGTTCAACTGGAGTCATGTCAATTACTTTCTCCATGGTTGTGCCTTATCTACGATGAACGCTGCAAGCCAGTTGACCAATAGGGTAATTACGAAAAGCACCAATCCGGCAGCCAAGAGTGCTTCAATCTCAGCGGGCCCGGCTTCTCCAAATTTTGACAAGATCATTGACGCTACAGATCCACCCTCAGGCTTGGTTACGTTGATCCAGTTGTAATCAAAAACAATGTTCAAGACAAAGAGAATAGCCACTGTCTCTCCGAGTGCGCGGCCGAAGCCAAGCAAAGTTCCACCAACAATTCCTCCACCGGATGTTGGCAAGATGATTCGGAAGAATGTACTTGCGCGACCGCCGCCCAAGGCAAGACCTGCGTTGATTAGGTCTCTGTCCATTTGCGAGAAAATTTCGCGAGTGACTGAAGCAATGATCGGGACAATCATCACAGCGGTAATCCATCCAGCGATAAACGGTGAACCTAAAAAGTTTTCAGTTTCAATTTTGAAGAAAGGTAGGAAGCCAAGGTATCTGTTTAGCAGTTCAGCCCAATGCGCTGCAACTGGCGCAAAAATAATGAAGCCCCACAAACCAATAACGATTGATGGCGTTGATGCGAGCAAATCAATAAGTACGGTTGCGACTTTTGCGAGGCGATTCGAAAGCATGAACACAATCAGGTACGCAATTGAAATTGCCATTGGCACGGCCAAAAAGACGCCATTGAAAGCAATAAGGAACGAACCCCAAATCATTGGGCCAAGTTGGAACACGCCTGGTTCCTGTGATGAGTCCCAGGTTGAGCCGGTTATGAAATCAAAACCTTGGGCTTGCAGTGCCGGCCATGAGCTGGCGAAAAGAAAAACAAGAATTAGCCCAACGATGGAAACTGCTAGCCCCGATGCCGCTTTGGTGATTCCATAAAAAATCTTGTCAGCCCTGGAGAAGGGCTTAGTCACGAGCTTTCTGCGCGCGGTGACAGGCGCAAGATCTTTGGACGGCATGTCTCTATCTTGAGCAAAATGGGTGACTTAGACCTTTTCATGAGGTTAACGGCAGGTGAACAAGTTGGGCAAAATCTGCCAAAATCAAGGACTTTAGTAGGTTCCGGTCCAAATTTGGTTCATCCGAACCAACATGACGGCCACAGTTAGGGCGCCGACTGCCAACACCAGGGTGGACCAACGGGTTCGCTCGATAAGCGCCCAAAATGCCGCCGCCAGAGGAATCATGAGGGCAACGAACAGATAGGCAAAAAACTCAACGGTGTCTTGTTTCGCCTGCTCGCCCGCCACCACCAAACCAATACTCACAACCAACTGCGTTAACAGGCCTAGCTGAACCAGCGCCAATGCGCCAAGGCTAAGAAAACTGGGCTTGCGCTTTGCAAAACCTAGAGCGAGCGTGAAAACCCCAACTGCAGTGGCGATGAACAGCTGACCAATGTAGAGCCAATCAATCATTGAAGACCACCAAAGATTTAACGTCTTTTCCAGAAACTGTCAGCATAGCTACCAAATTACCTTGAGAATCTACTCCGGCAAAAGGCTCCTCGCCTTCACCTTCAGCTCTTAAGCGTTTTCCATGACGAAGATCAACTGCATCCTGTTCGCTCAGCTCTCGAACGTGAAACTGCTGCTTCGCAGCTTCGGAAATGTTCAGCACCAATAGTTTTTCTTGGGTAAGGCCCTCAAGAAACTGTGCCTGCTCTAATTGATATGAACCGATGCGTGTTCTGCGAAGTTCAGTTAGGTGTCCGCCTACTCCAAGTGCTTCACCTAGATCGCGTGCCAATGCCCGAATGTAGGTTCCTGAAGAACAATCCACGGCAACTTTAATGTCTACAAAAGTTCCATTTTCGTCTTCAACAAGTTGCGGTTCTGACAGAACTTCAAATCTTGAAATAGTCACTGCTCGTGCAGCAAGTGCAACTTCGTCACCGGAACGGACTTTGGCGTAAGCCCGTTGGCCGTCAACTTTAATTGCGCTTACCGAACTGGGTACCTGCTGAATTTCTCCACGCAGCTTTGATACCGCCGCTTCAATTTGGGAGGCAGAAATTTCTCTGGTCTTGCCTGGCTCAGCGACGCTTAGAAATTCAGACTCTTTGTCATCGGTGATGGTTGATGCTCCAAGCCGAATGGTCGCAAAATAAGTTTTGTCTTCGCCTACCAAGAAGGTGAGTAATTTTGTTGCTGAATTGATTCCGATAAGTAACAGGCCGGTGGCCATAGGGTCTAAGGTGCCGGCGTGCCCCACACGGCGGGTCCCAGCAATTGAGCGAAGTTTGGCGACCACATCGTGACTGGTCCATCCTTGAGGCTTATCAATAAGCACTAGCCCCGAAGTCATTTAGTCTTCTTCGTCTTCTTCAAGGTCACGAG
>JBFYON010000068.1:0-6667 GCA_041303755.1 Micrococcales bacterium
TCTTTCTTAATTGCCCCGCGGAAAGTTTGCATGTAGGCGGCACGAATCAGACCATCACGATCACCAAAGTGGTGATAGATGGACCCGATAGAAACGTTGGTCTTGGCAGAAATATCCTGCACGCGAACCGCAGATTCGCCACCTTCTTTAATGGCCTTATTTGCCTCTGCCAACACTGCATCAATCGTGCTGTGCGCGCGGGCTTGCTTGGGCTGGGGAGCAGGTTTCTGCGAGTTTGGCATGTTGCCCTCTCATCGGGTTTCTAGAAAGTTTGCCACTTTATTTCTAAACCCGATGCCGAGTTTGTTGAATTAACCCCAAACTCTCAGCAAGGCTATTTGGAATCTATTTCTGCAATTAGCGCTTCCACTTTGGCGCGCACTGCGTCGCGAATAGGTCGCACTGCATCAACACCCTGACCAGCTGGGTCATCGAGTGGCCAGTCAAGGTAGGTCTTGCCCGGGAAGAACGGGCAGGTGTCACCGCAACCCATGGTGATTACGTAGTCAGAGTCCTTGACGGCTTCATCGGTGAGCAGCTTTGGAAAGTTCACGCTGATGTCAATGCCTTCTTCGGCCATTGCCTCAACTGCTGCGGGGTTTACTTTTTCGCCAGGCTGAGTTCCGGCTGAGCGAACCTCAATACGGTCACCAGCTAGGTGCTTTAGGTAACCGGCGGCCATTTGCGAACGGCCGGCATTGTGAACACAAACGAAAAGTACAGAAGCCTTGATTGTCATGACTCAAGGTTAAAGCAATACGCGCCGGTCACCCGACGCGTATTGCTTAACAAATGGTGAATTACTTCTTGGCAGCAGGCTTCTTTGCAGGAGCCTTGGTTGCTACTGGCTTCTTAGCGGCAGGCTTTTTGGCTGCTGCAGCCTTTACCGGTGCTTTTTTGACAGCAGGCTTCTTAACAGCCGGCTTCTTAGCAGCAGGCTTTGCAACGGTCTTAGCCGCAGTAGCTGCAGGAGCAGAAACGATTGGTGCTGGTACGAATGACGGCGCAGCCTTCTTTGCTGGTGCCTTCTTGGCGGTGCTTGCCCCGGTGACCATAAGAATCAAGATTGCTACAAGTAGACCAACAAGCTGAGCCACGATGATGGTTGAGGTGCTGCCGGTTGAGATTCCGTTGAACATCCAACCGAATGAAACAGCAGGGTTAGCAAACGCGCTGGTCACGGTGAATGAAGAGGCTACGAAGAACCAGCTGGTAACAGCAATCCAAACAAGGTGTGCCTGCTTGTTGTTGATTAGGGTTCCGATTACAAAGATCAAACCTGCAGTTGCAATAACTTCGCCGGCAAAAATCGATGCGCTTACCTGGTTACCTGGGTTGAAAGGCTGGATGTTCTTTTCCCAAATAGCCAGTCCGGTTGCCATACCAAAGAACGCTGCGGTTAGCTGTGCCGCGATGTATGAAACTAGGGTGCCAAAAGAAATTGTCTTCTTAGCGAAGAAGTAGATAGAGATCGCTGGGTTGAAGTGACCGCCGCTGATTCCACCAAGGGTAAGAATCATGAGACCAAGGGTCAGCGCTGAAGTTAGTCCGCGAAATGGTGATTCTGAAGCCGATGCTCCAGCGATAGCTACAAGGTAGGTAAAGGTACCCAGAAATTCTGCGATTACCCTCTTTAGTGATGCGTTCATTTAGCCTTAGGCCTTTCAATTTTGATGAGTACTTCGTTCCTCTTTAAAAAGCCCGGCTTCCACGGAGGATCAAATCTTGCCCAGTATATGTCGCCAACGGTGGTCAGCCCCGCTGTTTTTACGGCGTTTAGCAATTCTTCGCCTTCAACAGCAAACCGATGTTCGTTCCAGCCACCACTAAACCTTTTTGCCGCCGCAAAGTGAGCCGGGACGGCAATCATTTCAACGTTTGAATCGGCTGGCCGGGGAACATCATGGGGGTTCATGCCAGCCGGCAGCACGAAACTGACCAGATGCTGGGTGGCAGAGGTAGATTCTTGAATCACTGGGGCAGTCATGGCAATTTTTTGGCCGGCGTCATTATTTCCGCTGATGAATCTGACCAGCGGGCCAAAACCTATGTTTCCGGCGCGCATGAAGTCACCGTAGACGCTCACCTGCATCAAGACGCAGGCCTCGTATTCGCGGATTTCAAGGTTGGCCAGCCTTTTTACCACTCGATACTTCTGTTGTTCGGTCACGGTAGAAGGCTACGCCCGAATCGGGCTAGAATAGGGAAATCGTTTTGCTTACGGCCCTGGGTCGCTGGGCATCCAAAAACTGTGAGGTCCCTATGGGTTCAGTAATTAAGAAGCGCCGCAAGCGTATGTCTAAGAAGAAGCACCGCAAGTTGCTTCGTAAGACTCGTCACCAGCGTCGCAATAAGAAGTAAATCTTCTTATCCAGCTTTAGCCCGCCGGCATTTGTGCCAGGCGGGTTTTTGCGTTTGGAGGGGTCTTAAACACCGATGCCGGTGCGCGGGGTTTTACTTTTTGTTGGCGCGAAGTTCGCGCTTCTTGAAATCAAGAATCGGCCAACCTGCTTCTTTGGCGTAGTAGCGCAAGGCAACATCGGGGTTGATTGCGTTTGGGTTGCCAACCGCAGTCAGCATTGGCAAATCGTTAACGCTGTCTGAGTAGGCGAAAGATTTCTTTAGGCTGATGTTGCGTTCGCTGGCTAGAGCCTTTACCGCTTTGCGCTTTGCCTTGCCGTGCAGGGTTTTGCCAACCAACTTGCCGGTGAGAATTCCATCTGGGCCAACTTCAACCAAGGTGCCTAATCCGCCGGTGAGACCAAGACGATGTGCGATAACGTCGGCGATTTCTTTAGGGGTCGCTGTAACCAACCAAACTTCGCGGCCGGCCTTCATGTGCTCCTGAGCAATACGAACGGTCTCTGGCCAAAGCTTTGGGCTGATGTATTCGTTATAGACGATGTCAGTCAGGTCTGTCAGATCAACGGCACGGTGACCTTGAATCAAACTCAGGGCTTTGTCTTTGATCGCGTCAAGTGAATTTAGTTTTTCACCGCGAGATATAAAACGGGCTTGCTCCCAGGCCATCTTCCAAAAGTCGCGACGCTTGAAGAAACCTTTTTTGAAAGCCGCCTTACCAAAAAGAAAACTCGATGATCCACGCAAGATGGTGTTGTCGACGTCAAAGAACGCGGCTTCGATCTTCTTGGGTTTCTTTGAGGTTTCCGGCACCCTGCAAGTTTAGAGCGTGCTGGGCGCTTTGCGGTTCGCTGGCATAGGCTAGAAAAATGAGCATTCAATTGACACTGATTGGCAAGCCAGGTTGTCACCTTTGTGATGACGCGCGTGAGGCCATTGATGGCGTGCTATTTGAATTTAGAGCAGCCAACCCGGGCGTTGAGGTGTTGGTAGAAGAACAGAACATTCTTTTAGATGAGGCACTGCAAGCAAAATACGCAGAAGAAATTCCGGTGCTGCTAATTGATGGAAACATGCACAACTACTGGCGAATTGATGAGGAGCGCTTGATGCGTGCCCTCTATGCCAAGGCTAGAAACTAAGAATAGGAAAAAATGTTTCGCTGGATTTTAAAGAAGTTTTGGTTTCCGATTTTGCTGATTGTACTGAAGGCGCTGAGTAAAAAATATTCTTGGGCTGCCAAGGCTTATAACGCAATTACAAAAGTTGCCGCACCGGTGAAAACTGTAAGAACTGCGGCGGTCAAGAAAACCGTCAAGTAGTTATTAGAACGAAACCTCAGCGGTAGTTTCTACCTTTGACCAGCGGCCAGGCAGTTGGTACTGGCTAAATGAGCCGTTCTGCTCGGCAACAATGTTTTCTGCTGACAACTTTTCAACGCCCCAGGCGCCATCAACTGTGGTGTGCGCATCGCTTACCAGAGTCACGTCGTAACCGCGCTCGATAGCAGCGTGCGAAGTGTGGCGAATGCAGTTGTTGGTCTCGCCACCGGTCATCACCAGATGCGAGATGCCAAGTTCTGCAAGAACGTCATCAAGATTTGTGTTTTCAAATGAGCTGCGAAAGTTCTTTTGAATCACTGGCTCACCGGCCGCAGGTTTGGTGAGGTTCTCCATTAGGGCCCAGTCTTCTGAACCAATCGGCATCTCTTCGTCTGAGTGCTGAACCCAAATCACCTGAGTACCTGCAGAACGCGCATTGGCAATCAACTTGTTGATGTTGGCAATGACTTCGTCTTTGCGCCAAGCCCAGCCAAATACCGCGTTTTGAACATCAATGACCATCAGTGCTGTCTTATCGCGGCCTGCAAAGTTGCTCATGGTTTGCCTATCGGTTTTGTTTAAGGTTCTAGACGGTTTGGTCCGCGGAACAAGAAGCCAACCTCACGAATGTTTGGCTGGTGCAAAAGCAACATCAAGACGCGAAGCAAGCCCATGCCGAAGCCACCGTGTGAGGGCGCCCCGTACTTGAAGAAATCAAGGTAGGTCTTTAGGCCTTCTGGCTCAAGACCCTTTTGCTTAACCTGCTCGATCAAAACATCAAGGCGGTGTTCACGCTGTGCACCGGTGGTGATTTCAGTGCCGCGCCAAATTAGGTCGTAGCTCTTGGTTAGCGCCGGGTTGTCTGCGTGACGCATGTGATAGAACGGACGAACACCAATTGGGTAATCGGTTACGAAAACAAATTCGTGGCCGTGGGTTTCTTCGGCCCAGGCAGCAATTTGACGCTCGCCTTCAGGGTCAAGGTCGCCACCGCGCTCAACTGTGTGGCCGCGCTCCTTGATGATTTCAATTGCGTCAAGCAGTGGAATGCGAGGGAACGGAATTGCAGGAACCTTTACCTCAATACCAAAGTGCTTCTGAATTTCTTCGCCGTGCTTTTCTTTCACTGCACTGATTGCGGTGTGCAGTAGTTGTTCCTGAATTGCCATCACATCTTCGTGTGATTCAATCCAAGAAACCTCAATGTCAACAGAAACGAACTCGGTTGCGTGACGAGAAGTGAAAGACGGGTCGGCACGGAATACCGGACCAATTTCAAAAATCTTGCCTAGGCCAGACATCATGGCCATCTGCTTATAGAACTGCGGTGACTGAGCTAGGTAGGCGTGGGTTTCAAAGTATTCAAGTTTGAATAGCTCGGCGTTTGATTCAGATGCAGAGGCCATCAACTTAGGAGAGTGAATTTCGACAAAGTCGTTCTCTGCCCAGTACTGGCGCCAGGCGTGCTCAATAGTGCTTTGAATGCGGAACACCAGGTTCATCTCCGGGCGACGCAGGTCCAGGAATCTCCAGTCCATGCGCTTATCGATTGATGTGTCGTCGGCTATCGGTGTTTCTGAATCTGCCATGGTGACGATTTCAACGTCATCAAGTTGAATTTCAAGACCGCCAAGCTTTACTCGCTCGTCGTGAACTAGGCGCCCGGTGATCCAAACGAATGAACCGTTGGTCAAAGTAGAAACCTTTTCTGCAAGGGCATCATTCTCAACCGGTTGGTCATCAACTATCGGACGTGGGTAGGTGACCTGAACATCGCCGGTTTCGTCGCGCACAATAATGAATTGAATGCGCTTTTGATCGCGAAGTTTCTCAACCCAACCGCCAACGGTAACTGGGCCATCTGGCAGGGCGGAAAGGTCTTTGACTAGGGCACGGGCTCTCATAAAGCACAAGTTTAGCCGAGGGTAGACTTGTAGCTATGCCCGCCAATCGTATTCACCTCATTCGCCACGGCGAAGTGCATAACCCTGGCGCAGTGATTTACGGCCGCTTGCCTCATTTTGGGCTCAGCGAGCGTGGCCACGAAATGGCTAAGGCTGCCGCCGAGGAGCTGAAGAATCAAAAGCGTCCGGTTAGTCGTATTTTTGCTAGTCCACTGCTGCGTACTCGTGAATCAGCTGAGCACGTAGAGAGCGCATTTGGCCTTGATGCCACCACCGATGAACGCTTGATTGAGCCTTGGAACAACTTTGAGGGTCGAAAACTTGGTGGATTGCATATTGCACTGAGGCCACACCTTTTTTACCAACTGCGTAACCCACAGCGACCAAGCTGGGGCGAGCCTTTTGAAGAGATCGCTGCACGAATGCTGGATGCTATGGATCACGCTTGGAACTCGGTTCCAGACGGCGATGTTGTCTTGGTAACCCACCAGCTGCCGATTGAGATGGTGCATCGCAAAGTTAGCGGCAAACCGCTTCCGCACAATCCACGTAAGCGCCGCACCGCACTTTCTAGCGTCACAACATTTGAGCGCCTTGGTAAAGATTGGCGTGAGGTTGAGTACAAAGATCCTGGGGCACACCTTAGGGGCGCAGTTTGAGAACTCGTTTAGCGGCAATTCTTCTGGCGCCAATTTTTGCAGTGACCATGCTCAGCGGCTGCAGTGCAAACGATCCGTTGGCTGATCAATTTAAAGCTGGAGACAACAAAAACTACATCGCCGGAGACGGCACCGTCACCGAATTTGCAAAAGAGAACCGTGCCGCAGCCGTGGAGTGGTTTGGTCCAACTGAAAACGGTGAGATTCTTTCAAGTTCTGATTTGAGCGGTGTTGTTACCGTGATGAATTTTTGGTACGCGGGCTGCGCACCGTGCCGTGCTGAGGCTCCTGATTTGGTTGAACTACAAGCCCAGTACAAGACGGTTCAGTTTGTTGGAGTGAATGTTCGAGACAGTGCGGCAACAGCGTTGGCTTTTGATAAAAACTTTGGCATTACCTGGCCGTCAATTATCGATTCAAA
>JBFYON010000069.1:0-29186 GCA_041303755.1 Micrococcales bacterium
GAGTCGTCATGGTGTTGTCGGCCTCGTCGATTGATTCCTTGGTTGCCAACGATAATTCACTTTCAGTTTTTCTAAAGCAATTAATGTTTGCCATCATTGGTCTAACTGCGCTGTCTTTGGTATCTTTAATGCCGGTCAGTTTTATCAAGTCAAGAGCCAAGTTTCTTTTTGCAGGCGCTGTGCTACTTCAAGCGGCGGTGTTCTTCGTAGGTAAGGAGATTAACGGAAACAAAAACTGGCTTGATTTTGGATTGTTTTCAATTCAGCCTTCTGAATTTCTTAAAATCACTGTAATCCTTCATGTTTCTGTGTTTCTGTCTCAACAGCAAGAGTATTTTGATGACCCTAAGGTTTGGTACCGCGCCTTAGGAATGGCCGGTCTTGCGATGGGGCTTGTTTTGCTAGGTCGAGACCTTGGAACAGTAATCATCATGGTTATTGCCTTCATAGGTTTACTAGCTCTTGCTGGGATGCCAACAAGACTTTTGCAACAGATTGGGATTGCGCTAGCTATTGTTATACCTGCTGCACTCATGTCCAGTTCTTCTCGACGAGGCCGTATTAATGCTTGGTTGAACCCAAATGCTCCGGATCCACTGAACTACAACTGGCAATCTGAACACGGCATGTGGGCGATATCTGCAGGAAGAATCTTTGGTTCAGGTCTTGGCGAATCAAAAATGAAGTGGAGTTGGATTCCTGAGGTTGAAAACGACTTCATATTTGCAATCATCGCTGAGGAACTCGGTCTAATTGGTGCACTCGTAGTGATTTCACTTTTCGTTTTTCTGGCCCTTTCTTTGCTTAGGATTTTGCAACGCACGTCAGATCCGTTTAGCAGATTTGTTGTCTCGGCTGTCTTGCTTTGGTTGACCTTCCAAGCTCTAATAAATATTGCTGTTGTCTTGCGTCTGCTGCCTGTGCTGGGGGTACCGCTTCCGCTTATATCTGCCGGTGGCTCATCCCTCATCGCCGCCTTGGCAGCGATTGGTGTTGTTTTGGCGATTGAACGCGAGAATCACATGAACCCCCAACCAGGCAAACGTGCACCAGTGCGGAGGTCGAGATGACCAATTTCCTTCTAGCCGGTGGAGGCACAGCCGGTCACGTGAATCCATTGCTTGCCCTCGCCGATGCTTTGCAAGCTGAATCTGCCGACAACAGAATTTGGGCGCTGGGCACTAAGGAAGGCTTAGAGCAACAACTAATCCCAGCAAGGGGTTACCCGTTACTTGTTGTTGAACGACTGCCTTTTCCAAGAAAATTAGGAAGTTACGCTCTAAGGTTTCCAAGCAGATTTCTACGAGCAGTAAAGGAATGCGAAGGCTTCATTATCAAACACAAGATCAACATGGTTGTTGGATTTGGTGGGTATGCCAGCGCACCTGCATACTTGGCGGCTCGCAAATTGGGCGTGCCAGTCGTTGTTCATGAAGCAAACGCTTTACCTGGTTGGGCTAACAAGCTTGGTCACAGGTTTTCGGCTGCCACCGGAGTTGCATTTAGCCAAACGCCACTAAAGGGCGCTACCCATGTTGGTATGCCACTTAGAAAAGAAATAGAAGTTATTTGCGAAGGCGGAAACAAGGCCGCTGCCAGAGAGTTTTTTGGCTTGGATCCGGACACAGTAACTTTGCTTGTGACCGGTGGCTCTCTGGGTGCGCGAAAGATAAATGACGCCATAGATTCTTCTCGAGGGGTTCTAAGTGCTGCAGGTATTCAAGTACTTCACGTTGTTGGCGGAAAGTCAGAATTGCAAGAAGTAAGTACCAGAGATTACGTGCGAATAAATTATTGCAATCGAATGGATTTAGCGATTTTGGCAAGTGATTTTGCCGTTTCACGCGCAGGTGCATCAACGGTTTCGGAGTTCGCAGCCGCAGGTCTACCCGCTCTATACGTTCCTTATCCGGTTGGAAATGGAGAGCAAAGGTTAAACGTTGCCAACCTGGTTTCTGTCGGCGGAGGGTTAGTGGTTGAAGACGCTAAATTCAATGCAGAATACGTTGCTCGTGAGTTGGTTCAGCTTGTATCGGATTCAAAACGTCTGAAGGAAATGGCTTTGGCCGCAAAATCCCATGGCATCAAGGATGGAACTAAAAAGCTATTGAAGTTGCTACAGGGTGTGTTGTAAGTAAGTGCTGAAACCAAGGAAGCCTAGTCTTCTAGTTGGATGTTAGGAAACAAATGATTAAGCCAGACTTTAGCCAGCCGGTCCCAGCGGACTTGGGTTGGGTGCACTTCGTGGGCATCGGTGGTTCTGGGATGAGCGGAATTGCTCGAATTTTGCTGGGCATGGGGCACAAAGTAACCGGCAGTGATTTGCGTGACACTTCAAACGTCGCGATGCTTCGCGAACTTGGTGCTGAAGTGTTCATCGGGCACAACCAAGAGCATCTGGGAAACGCTGTCAAAGGTTATCCGGATACGGTTGTAGTGACTTCAGCTCTCTGGCCAACAAATCCTGAGTATCTTTTAGCAAAGGAGCTTGGCATAGCCGTTATTCATCGGTCACAAGCTCTCGCATATCTAACTAGCAAGAAAAATGTAATCGCAGTTGCTGGTGCGCATGGCAAAACCACAAGCACCGGGATGATCATCACCGCTCTATTGGAGCTGGGAGAAGACCCAAGTTTCGTTAATGGTGGGGTCATCGCAAAATTGAACGCATCTTCGGCCAGCGGTTCAGGTGACCTTTTCATTATTGAAGCCGATGAATCTGATGGTTCATTTCTTCACTACAACACAGCTGTTGCGCTAATAACTAATGTAGATGCCGATCACCTTGATCACTACGGAACAGAAGATGCTTTCGAAGCAGAGTTTGGAAAATTCGCACAGGGCGCCAGCAATTTTGTTGCCGTTAGTTCGGATGATCCGGGTGCGGTGAGGGTCACACAACTAATCAAAGACAAACGAGTCCTTACGTTTGGTCTTTCTGATCAAGCTGACGTGAGGCTCTACAACGTTGATGCCTCTGGAGCAAATGTGTCATTTAGCATTTCTTACCTTGGACTTGATTACACAACCGAGCTCAAGGTGCCAGGTGAACATAATGCTGTTAATGCCGCAGGTGCCTTTGCAGTGATGGTTGGTCTAGGTTATGACCCAGCTGAGTCAATCGCCGCTATCGCCACTTTCGGCGGAACAGAAAGACGTTTTGAACTTCACGGCCAACGCAGGGGAGTCTCTGTTTATGATGACTTTGCCCACCATCCAACAGAAGTCTCAGCAGCTATCAAAGCTGCCAGAGCAGTCGTTGGTCACGGTCGAATCATTACCGTCTTTCAGCCTCATCTATACAGTCGCACCAGGCTAATGGCAAAAGAATTTGCTGAAGCACTTTCTGCCTCGGATGAAGTTGTCGTGCTTGACATTTATGCGGCTCGTGAAGATCCTGAACCAGGCGTTACCGGTGCGCTTATTTCAAACGCTTTCGCTAACCAAGACCAAGTTCACTATGTTCCGTTGTGGGAAGACGTACCTGCAGTAAGTGCATCATTGGCAAACGAGGGTGACTTCATTATGACCATGGGTTGTGGAGACATATACCGAATGGTGCCAGACTTGCTAAATGCGTTGGACGCTTAACTCTTTAGATTTTTGAGCAGAAATCTTGAAACGTCCTCAATCAAAGCCAGCAGTTAAGGCATCCACACCTTTACCCAAAGCTAAGGCTCCTGTTAGCAAAAAGCAGCAGCAACAAAAACTTTTGAAAATTAGAAAAAGCAGTAAACGTAATTCCATACTCTCTAGATTGTCTCCAGAGGCAAAGAGATTCACTGCTAAATCAAGAAAAAGAAAAACTGTACTACTGATTGTTATTTCCTCACTTGGAGCCTTGCTCGCATTGGTTTTTGCGACAATTTTTACGCCACTACTTGCCGTTGAGAAAATTGAAGTTGGCGGCCTAAAACGACTTAAAGAGAAATCCATAGTCAATGCATTGACTAGCCAAATTGGAAAACCTTTGCCAATGGTGAGTCCATCTGAAATCTCCAAATCGTTGACAGCGTTTGCACTAATTGAAAGTTTTTCGGTGGTTAGCCTCCCACCGCACACACTGAAAATTCAAATTTCGGAACGTCAGCCAATCGGTGTCATTTTGCTTGGTGGAACCAATTACCTATACGATCCCGCGGGTGTCAGAATTGGAATCGCTTCAGGAGGGGAGCGGTTGCCCAAAATTTCCATCTCTGGCGATCCCGAAGATTCGAAAGAATTCGATGCTGCCATCGAGGTCCTCATGGCCTTGCCCGCCAGTTTGCTTGAGAGAGTGTCTGAAATTAATGCAAAGTCAAAAGACGACGTGACTCTTCGTCTGAGGGGTTACTCGGGTCAGCGGATCATTTGGGGTGACGGTTCTGATTCTGTGCTGAAATCAAAAGTGCTGGACGCTCTTGTTGCTAACCAGAAAGAAACCGATCGCGTCACCTTTGACGTTTCGTCACCAAACGCTCCTGTAGTTCGCTACGGAAATTTTTAGACACACCTAGCAATCTCCGGTCAACAAAGCAGTTAACGGCTTATTTTTTTCGCGCACGGTAATAAATGAGGCTAACTTTAAGCCTCATGCTGAGGTTTAAGCTTTGGCGTCGGGCAGAGGCTGCGTAAGCAGCAGAAGTGAATGCGGAGGAATAGCGTGGGTCTGAATCAGAACTACCTAGCAGTAATCAAAGTTGTCGGCGTTGGCGGCGGTGGCGTTAATGCACTGAACCGCATGATTGACGCTGGTCTTCGCGGAGTTGAATTTGTTGCTATCAACACCGATGCCCAAGCTCTATTGATGAGCGAAGCTCATGTCAAGTTGGACATTGGCCGCGATCTAACCCGTGGACTTGGTGCTGGTGCTGATCCAGAAATTGGTAGACGTGCTGCCGAGGACCACGCAGACGAAATTGAGGCCGCACTTCGCGGAGCCGACATGATCTTTGTAACCGCAGGTGAGGGTGGCGGAACCGGAACCGGTGCCGCGCCTATCGTTGCTCGCATAGCCAAGCAGCTGGATGCTCTAACCGTTGGTGTAGTTACACGCCCATTTGGCTTCGAAGGAAAACGACGCGCTCAGCAAGCAGAAGTTGGCATTGAAACACTTCGTGGCGAAGTTGACACTCTAATCGTGGTTCCTAACCAACGTCTCCTTGAACTAGTGAATAAGTCCGTGTCTGTGGTTGAAGCATTCGCAACGGCCGATGATGTTCTTCGTGCCGGGGTGCAGGGCATCACCGACCTAATTACTACACCGGGTCTCATCAACTTGGACTTCGCCGACGTCAAGTCTGTAATGAAGGGCGCTGGTTCTGCTCTAATGGGAATTGGTACAGCCAAGGGAGAAGACCGTGCTGTGCGAGCCGCAGAACTTGCTGTTTCTAGCCCGCTTCTAGAAGCAAGCATCGATGGCGCTCACGGCGTTTTGCTGCTAGTGCAGGGAGCATCGGATCTTGGGCTCCACGAGATTGATGAAGCTGCAAGGCTTGTGCAAGAAGCAGTTAGCCCAGAAGCAAACATCATCTACGGAACTACCATTGATGACACACTTGGTGATGAAGTTCGCATCACTGTTATTGCCGCCGGATTTGATGGCGGTCTGCCAAAGATGCGCAAAGTTGAACGCAAGCCATTTGCGGAACCTGAAATCGCTGTCGCTGCACCTGTTGTTGCCGCTAGCAGCACCTCTTGGTTTGCAGATGCTGCCGCACCAGCGACTGAAACCATCGACGTAAGCGCCGTAAGCTCTTATTACGCGGATGCTGCAGATGCTGCACCAACTTCGCATGATTTTGAAGGTGTCCAACACTCAAAAAGTGAAACCGATGAGCGCCCTCAGTCGGCCGACGGCACAAAGTTCCAGTCTGCCGACGGCACAAAGTTCCAGTCTGCCGACGGCACCTGGGGCGATGACCTCGACATCCCAGACTTTCTTCGCTAAATTCTTCGCAGCTATCCGTGAGTTCTTTAGGGCAACGTTTAGCCGAGGTTGAATCAAAGATTCAAGTCGCAGCTGACAAAGCTGGTCGGTCTCGCTCCGATATCGAATTGATTGTGGTTACGAAAAAGCACCCAATCAAATTAGTTCTGGACTTACTTGAATTGGGAATTCGATCGTTCGGTGAAAACCGTGATCAAGATGCCAGGCCCAAAGCTGAAGAACTGGCTTCGCTGGTCAATCCAGACAGTTACTATTGGCACTTTATTGGTCAGCTTCAAAGTAATAAGGTCAAATCAGCACTCAGCTATGCGTCTGTGATTCATTCTTTGGATAGACAATCTCTACTTGATTCTTTGATCAAGGCCGTAGAGGGCCGCAGCACTCCATTGGATGTCTTTATTCAATTGAACCTGACCCAAGACCCGGGTCGTGGGGGAATTGAGCCTAAAAATCTTGAGGCGTTTGCTGAGCAGGTAGTCTCTCAACCAAACCTGAACCTCTTGGGCGTAATGGGTGTTGCATCGCTGGAAAGAGCACCAGAGGTGGACTTTGACACCATTCGGGTCGCCAGCCAAAAACTCAGAGCCATCCACCCACAGGCCAAATACATTTCAGCCGGGATGTCAGAGGACTTCGAAGCGGCAATTTCCTTTGGTGCGACACACTTGCGGATTGGCAGCGCAATTACGGGCAATCCCCAAAATTAGCCATATTCTTGACTAGTACAAGTGCTCAGGAGGACACAAAATGGCAGGTCTAATTTCACAGGTTTCAGGCTGGCTTGGCTTAGCCGACGAGGCTGAGGCTCTTCCGCCACGACCAGTTTCAACAGCAGCAACGGAGTCCCGTCCGGTAGCTCGAGTAGCTCCTATGCGCCCTCGTCGTGGAGTTTCTGAAGTAAATGAGATTTACACCATCGAGCCTCGTTCTTATGCTGAAGCTCCAGAAGTTGCCGCTAACTTTCGTCTAGGCATTCCTGTGATTGTAAACATGGGAGAGATGTCAGAGCTTGACTCTCGTCGCATGCTCGATTTCATGCTTGGACTAAAAGAAGGTCTTGAGGGGCACTTGAAGCGCGTCACCCCAAAGGTGTTCTTGCTTTCTCCTAGCCACGTTGCAGTAAACAACGAGGATGATGAGACTGAGGCTACTGACGACCTTTTGGTCCGTCCGTAATTTTCTAGAAATCCGATACCTTCCTCAACATGGGCCTAATCTCTGTTCTACTCTGGTGGGCGCTACAGGTTTACTTCCTCGCGTTGGTTGCTCGGCTCTTCATTGATTTGGCACTCTCTCTAAACCCAAGTTGGCGCCCTTCAGGGCTACTTTTGCCATTTGTTGAAATTGTGATGACAGTCACCGACCCTGCGTTGAAGGCGGTGCGCAAAGTTATCCGTCCAATCAGGCTGGGTGCTATTCAGCTGGACCTGGGCTGGACCCTGCTTGTTTTCGGAATCTTTTTCCTTCAACGCTTGGTTTTATCGATCGCTTAGTCACATATTTGACCTTTGAGAGCAGTCTCGGGGACTTAAAAGGGGTAACCTTGCCTCTGAGGTTGATTCCCCAACAACCAAGGACATAAAAGAGGTAAGAATATGCCATTGACTCCAGAAGACGTGGTCAATAAGAGATTCCAACCAACCAAATTTCGCGAAGGCTACGACCAAGATGAAGTCGATGACTTTCTTGACGAGATCGTTGTTGAACTAAGAAGACTGACACAGGAGAACGAAGATCTTCGTCAGCGACTGCTGGCCTCAGAATCTCGTATCAATGAATTGCAGCGAAGCGGCGCCGGCTTGGTCGCTGAAATTAACAGCACCGGTGTTGAAAATACGCTTGCCCCATCCGTGAATTCAGCTGCGGCCAGTGCTTTCCCAGAGGCAACTGCAGACCCATCTACGCTAGACACCAGCAACACCAACAACTTGTTGCAGTTGGCCAGAAAGCTGCACGAGGAACATGTGCGCGAAGGCCTTGCCAAACGCGATGCTTTGATCGCAGAAGGTCACGCCACTGCAGCCCGCGTTGTTCGCGAAGCCGAGGCCCAGCAGCGAGCAGACATGAGTCGCCTCGAGCAGGAGAAGGCCCTGATCGAGCACAGAATTCAGGAGCTTCGCAGTTTTGAACGAGAGTACCGTTTGAAGCTAAAGGCTTATATCGAAAA
This sequence comes from Micrococcales bacterium, assembly GCA_041303755.1. GTDB lineage: Bacteria > Actinomycetota > Actinomycetes > Actinomycetales > Microbacteriaceae > Rhodoluna. The sequence continues at coordinate 8,097 of JBFYON010000069.1, forward strand.
TCAACTGGCAGACCTAGAAGAATCAACGGCTGCCCCAGCCGAACGTCCAAACTCTGCAATTCAGGGTGGTCTAAATGCTGGTGGTCAGAGTTTCAATCCAGGCTCGTACAACCCAAATAACACAAACCCTGGTAACTAGGTTCGGTTTCTGAGTCAGTGACAAAGTCCAAGGAATTATTCGCACGCCAATCTTGGCTATTTTTCTTTGCAATTGTCGTAGTTGCTGCAGATCAATTAATTAAGAACCTATTAATTGAGCAGTTGACACCAGGTGTCCCGGTGCCGTTCTTGGGTGAAATCATAAGGCTGAACTTGGCTTATAACGATGGAGCCGCTTTTTCGATTGGTGCTGGAGCAACGTGGATTTTCACCATCATTTCAAGCGCGGCATTCATCTACCTGATAATTTTCAGTTTCAAAATTGAATCAACTAGCTGGTCAATCATGGCCGGAGTTTTTCTTGGAGGCATCTCAGGCAACCTGATTGACCGACTTTTCCGTGAGCCAGGTTTTGCCGTAGGCCACGTGGTTGATTACATTCAAATCCCATTCAATTTTCCAATTTTCAATCTTGCTGATTCTGCAATCTTCTGCATTTGCTCGCTCGCTGTGATCCGAATAATGCGAGGACATGAAATTGGTCGCAAGACGGTTTCAAGTTGACCGAATTAAAGCATTTGCCAGTGCCTTCGGGTTTGGCAGGGGAGCGTGCAGACGCGGGTCTTGCCAAACTCATGGGGCTTTCAAGGTCTGCCGCTGCAGAGATACTTTCTGCAGGTAGCGTTCTGCAAAACGGCAAAGCTATTGATAAATCCGATCGGCTAGTTGATGGCGCTGTTCTTGAGGTGACGCTACCTGAAGCCAAGAACGACTTAGAAATAGTGCCGTCGTTAGTCGATGGATTCAAAATTGTTTATCAAGATGAAGACATCATCGTCGTAGACAAACCAGCTGGAGTTGCCTCGCATCCATCGGTGGGTTGGGACGGGCCAACTGTCCCTGGTTGCTTACTAGCTCTTGGGGTTCAAATTGCTACCTCTGGAGCTCAAGAGAGGCAGGGAATCGTGCAGCGTCTGGACGTCGGCACAAGCGGCTTGATGACCTTGGCCAAATCCGAGGTGGCGTATTCCAGATTGAAGCAGGCGTTTAGAGATCGCGCTGTGCACAAGGTTTATCACGCAGTTATTCAGGGGCTTGCTGATCCACTAGCCGGAACATTTGATGCACCTATTGGCCGCCACCCCAAAGCAGAATTCAAGTTCGCAGTGATGAACGATGGAAAGCATTCAGTGACCCACTATGAGACTCTTGAAGCCTTTAGGTCTGCTTCGCTGGTTGAAATTGTTCTTGAAACAGGTCGCACTCATCAAATCCGAGTTCATTTCTCTGCCTTCAGGCACCCACTCGTAGGCGACACCATGTATGGAGCTGATCCCACGTTGGCAGCACGAGTTGGATTAGAGAGGCAGTGGCTGCACGCCATGAGACTCAGTTTTGTGCATCCAACTACTGGTAACCAGGTTGAGTTCAGCAGCGAATACCCAGCTGAGTTGCTGCACGCGCTGGAGGTGCTGCGAGGGTAGTCTGGACTTCCGCCCAATCTGATTTATAGGTTCGGTCCCACAGCAACAGGAAGGTCGTCGGCATGTCCAGCGAATCAACAGGCAGCGCAGCTAAGTCCGACTCATTCGTTCACCTTCATGTTCACACCGAGTATTCAATGCTCGATGGAGCTGCCCGTGTTAAGCCACTTATCGAAGCTGCGGTTGAGCAGGGTATGCCAGCAATTGGCATTAGCGATCACGGTAATAATTTTGGCGCCTTTGACTTCTATAAGACAGCCAAGGCCGCTGGTATAAAGCCAATCATTGGAATTGAGGCTTACCTAACCCCAGGCACACCTCGCCAAGACCGCAGTCGAATTCGCTGGGGCAGCGGTGGTGAGGATGACATCTCGGGTGGTGGTGCGTTCACGCACATGACGATGTTTGCAGAAAACACCGATGGAATGTACAACCTTTTCCGAATGTCGTCGAAAGCTTGGCTGGATGGCTTCTACTTTAAGCCGCGCATGGACCGAGAGTTACTGCAGACATATGGAAAAGGTGTAATCGCAACCACCGGATGCGCCTCAGGTGAGATTCAAACCAGATTGAGGTTGGGCCAGTACGAGGAAGCAAAAAAGGCCGCGGGGGAATTCCAAGAGATTTTCGGAAAAGAGAATTTCTTCGCAGAAGTGATGGATCACGGACTGGACATTGAACGTAGGTCAATGTCAGATCTACTGAAGCTTGCAAAAGAATTAAACATGCCTCTGCTGGCCACAAATGATTTGCACTACACCCACGCCGGAGATGCAGCTGCGCATGAAGCGTTGCTCTGTGTGCAATCAGGCTCGACTCTGGTTGACCCAAATCGCTTTAAATTTGATTCCCAAGAGTTTTACCTAAAGACGCCAGCGCAAATGCGTGCCCTTTTTGCCGATCATCCTGAAGCTTGTGACAACACTCTCCTGATTGCCGAACGTTGCAATGTGGAATTTAAAGAACGCGAGCTCATGCCTCGTTTTCCGGTTCCAGAAGGGCACACAGAAGCTTCGTGGTTTGAGCAAGAGGTTGCGGCTGGAATGCAGCGCCGATACAAGGGTCAAGTACCAGAGGCACAAGCAAAGCAAGCGTCTTATGAAGTTGAAGTTATCGAACAGATGGGATTCCCGGGCTACTTCTTAGTGGTTGCGGATTTCATTGCATGGGCAAGGGCACAGGGCATTCGCGTTGGTCCCGGAAGAGGTTCCGCTGCCGGATCAATTGTTGCGTACGCGCTGGGTATTACCGAACTTGATCCAATCAAGCACGGGCTTATTTTTGAACGCTTCTTGAACCCTGACCGCGTCTCCTTGCCTGATATCGACGTTGACTTTGACGATCGTCGTCGTGGTGAAGTAATTCGATACGTTTCCGAAAAGTATGGTGACGATCGTGTTGCGCAGATTGTGACCTTTGGAACCATCAAGGCCAAGCAGGCATTGAAAGACGCGGGTCGTGTATTAGCCATGCCTTATGCAGTCGGCGAAAAACTCACCAAGGCCATGCCGCCCATGGTTCTTGGTCGCGACATTTCTCTAAATGACCTGATTGATAAGAAATCTGAGAGATATAAGGAAGCCGCAGATTTTCGCGAACTGATCGAGAACGACGATGATTCCGCAAAGGTGTTTGAACTTGCCCAGGGACTTGAGTCACTAAAGCGTCAATGGGGAGTGCACGCAGCTGGCGTGATCATGTCAGCAGAACCTCTTATCGATGTAATCCCAATCATGAAGCGAGATGACGATGGGGCCATCATCACTCAGTTTGACCAGCCACCTTGTGAAAAGCTTGGCCTACTCAAAATGGACTTCTTGGGTTTGCGAAACCTGACAGTGCTTGACGACACTTTGGCCAACATTAAGTCAAACCGCGGCGAGACTGTTGTGTTGGAGGATTTGGACCTCGATTCAGACAAGCCAACATTTGATCTCTTGTCACGTGGCGACACTCTTGGTGTTTTCCAGCTCGATGGTGCAGCCATGAGATCACTGCTGAGGTTGCTGAAGCCATCATTGTTTGAGCACATCTCCGCCGTTATTGCGCTTTACCGCCCTGGACCAATGGGTATGAACTCACACACAAACTACGCACTAAGAAAGAATGGTGCGCAAGATGTTGATTCGGTGCACCCGGAACTATCGGAGTCGCTTTCGGAAGTACTTGATCCAACCTACGGTCTGATTGTCTATCAGGAGCAAGTGATGGCTGCTGCACAGAAAGCAGCCGGCTTTACATTGGGTAAAGCAGATTTGCTTCGTCGTGCGATGGGAAAGAAAGACAAAGAAGAGCTCGATCGTCAGTATCAAGGGTTTTCCGAGGGAATGATTGCCAACGGTTACTCCGATGCAGCGGTTAAGGCTCTCTGGGATACGTTGCTTCCATTTGCCGACTATGCGTTCAACCGCGCGCACTCAGCCGCTTATGGTGTGCTGTCTTACTGGACTGCCTATTTGAAGGCCAATTATCCTGCGGAATATATGGCCGCTCTGCTAACTTCCGTTGGCGATTCAAAAGACAAGCTTGGTGTTTACCTCAGCGAATGTAGACGCATGGGAATTCAGGTTCTTGCCCCTGATGTAAATGAATCTATTGCTGAATTTAGTGCTGTTGGTAAAGACATTCGATTTGGACTCGGCGCAGTCAGGAACGTTGGATTAAACGTTGTTGATGGAATCAAACGTTCTCGAGAAGAAAAGGGTCGTTTCAGTTCGTTCCACGACTTCCTGAGAAAGGTACCTGGAGTTGTCTGCTCCAAACGAGTTATCGAATCTATGATCAAAGCCGGTGCTTTCGATTCGCTTGGCCACACTCGTAGGTCGCTGGCGGAGATCTCCGACGAAGCTGTAGAGTCTCAAGCGTCACTTAAGAAAAATGAAGCAGTGGGTCAGGTTGATCTGTTCGGTTCGCTATTCGATGATGCCATGGCCGACAGTTCCTTTGCCGGATCGGTTCCGGATCGTCCTGAATGGGCAAAGAAGGAAAAATTAGCCTACGAACGAGACATGTTGGGGCTTTATGTCAGTGATCACCCGCTAGCCGGCCGAGAGGCTCAGCTTGCGAGATACTCTCAAATTTCAATTGGCGAGATTGCTGCAAGTGAAACTCTGCAGGACGGCGAGACCGTCGTGTTTGCCGGATTGGTCACACAGGTTCTGCATAAGGTGGCTCGTCAATCAGGAAATCCCTACGGGGCTGTTACGGTTGAAGATTTTGAAGGCGAAATTCAAGTTATGTTCATGGGAAAGACCTACCAGGAATATGCTCGCAGTTTGGAAGCAGATCAAGTTGTAGTTGTTAAGGGAAGCATCTCCCAGCGCGACGATGGTTACAGCATTAGGGCTTATTCAGTTGAGACAATTGAAGGCGGCGCAGATTTCGTGAAAGGTCCGGTGGTTTTGAGAGTCCCAGAAGGGGAAGCCACCAGGGAAGCGCTGGAGGAACTTGACCGGATCCTAAAAGTTCACGCCGGTACTGAAGAGGTTCACGTCAAGCTAATTGGTGAAACTGGTGAGCGCCTGTTCAAACTTCAACCCACTGTAAAGATCACACCTGATCTATATGGTGAGCTCAAAGTTCTTCTTGGCGCAAAATGCCTAACCTAAGGGTCAACGGCATTCAAAAATTAGTTCAGAGTTCTTCCCTGAGTCATGTAGTGACGCTGGTAATAAAGCAACGCCGGTCCTTCTGTACCAACTAGACCTTCGAGTACATTCAGGATTACCACGGCGTTGTTTTCAACCTCGTGGATTTCTCGAATCTCGCAAATCAAGATAGATGTTGCAGCCGTAAAAAGTGGCAGGCCTTGAGGACCAAACTGCCAATCGTCCTTTGCAAATCTCAGAGTGTGATCAGCAGCCATGCGCTGAGCTAATTCAAGATTGTGTTCCCCAAGAGTGTGAATTGCAACGTGTTTTGCAGATTGGAGGGCAGGCCAAGTGCTTGATCCTCTTGCCACGTTGAAAGATGCAAGCGGCGGGTTTGCACCAAGTGAAGTCATTGATGTTGCCGTAAATCCAGCCGGCTTTCCAGTGGAGTCGCACAGGGTAATTACTGATACACCCGATGCGTGAAGTCTAAAACTGGCGCGTAATGCCTCAGTGGCATCTTTCTCTAAAGCAAAGTTTTCCATAACCCTAATTCTCGTATTGGTCCTATCCAAGGGTACCTTCTAGTCGCCTAGAATTAACCCCGAGCCCTTTGGAGGAAATCATGGCAGTTGCTGTTAATTTACGCACAGTAGACCTGCGCTCCAAAGATTTTGACTCAGTTGCAGCTAATCGCCTTGTGCCGCGAGCCGCAGTGGATATAACTCAGGCAGTAGAGCAAATAATTCCCCTTCTAGAGGTGGTTCGGGACAATGGCCTGGATGCGATTGTTAAAGTCACCCAGGAGCGTGACGGAGTGGACCCAAGGCCTATCAGGGTGACGCAGCAAGAACTTGCGCAAGCCTTAGATGACTTGGATCCAAAACTTAGAAAAGCGATTGAAGAGGCTATTGACCGAGTCTCAAGAGTTTCGGTTGCAAATCTTCCGAACTCTACCAAAGTTGACCTCGCCGAGGGGGCAACCGTGCACCAGCGCTGGCAACCTGTTGAATCAGTCGGACTCTACGTTCCAGGTGGGAAGGCGGTTTACCCATCGAGTGTGATCATGAATGTGGTGCCCGCTCAGGTCGCGGGAGTGAAGCGCCTTGCTATAGCTTCTCCCGCACAATCAAATGGTCGCCCTAACAAAACTGTTTTAGCAACAGCTGCGATTTTAGGTGTGCAAGACGTTTTTTGCATGGGCGGTCCAGCAGCGATTGCAGCGTTTGCCTATGGAATTCCAGAAGTGGAGCTAAATCCAGTTAACCTCGTTACCGGGCCTGGAAACATTTTCGTGGCAGCTGCTAAGCGCGCACTAAAAGGCACCGTGGGTATTGATTCTGAAGCGGGTACAACTGAGATTCTGATCTTGGCTGATGAAAATGCAAACGCAAAATACATCGCCTATGACTTGATAAGCCAAGCGGAACACGATGAGGCGGCGGCCGCTGTTCTGGTAACAGACTCTGTTGAGTTAGCGAACCTTGTTGTAAAAGAGTTAAATGTTTTAATTGAGCAAACTCAAAGTTCTGAACGCGTTCGGATTGCATTAGAAGGTCAGCAGTCTGCGGTGGTCTTAGTCAAAAACATTGCTGAGGCAATAAAATTTGCAAATTTCTACGCAACTGAGCATCTTGAACTGCACACCACCCAGAATGAAGAAATCTTGCGTCAAATTACTAATGCCGGTGCCATTTTTATGGGGGAGTATTCACCGGTGAGCTTGGGGGATTACCTAGCCGGTTCAAGCCACGTCCTACCCACCGGGCAGCAGGCAAAATTTAGCTCCGGTCTTGGCGTGCACACCTTTCTCAGGGCACAGCAGGTCATTGATTACAGCAGATCCGGTTTGCAGCAGGTAGCGGAATTGGTGGCTGATTTCTCAGCGAGTGAGGGCCTTCCCGCTCATGGAGAAGCGGTGACTGCACGTTTCAAGCCCTGAGGCGTTGTAAACCGGTAAACACAACCGCTGGGGCTTAGAATTGAAAAACCAACTAAATCTAGGGGTGATAGCAAAATGTTTTGTCCATTTTGTCGTTTTCCTGATTCTCGCGTAACTGATTCGCGTACTTCCGATGACGGTTCATCAATTAGACGCCGCCGTCAATGTCCAGAGTGCAATATGCGATTTAGCACCACCGAAACCGCCAGCCTCACGGTTGTTAAGCGCAGTGGAGTAACTCAACCGTTTAGTCGCGACCGGATCGTTGCGGGTGTTAGAAAAGCTTGCCAAGGCAGGCCTGTTTCTGAAGCCGATTTGGCGATGCTCGCTCAAACAGTAGAAGAGGCGGTCCGGGCCACCGGAGCAGCTCAGATTGAATCCAATGACATTGGCTTGGCAATCCTTGAGCCGCTGCGCAACCTAGATGAGGTTGCTTTTATGAGATTCGCAAGCGTGTATCAAGGCTGGGAGACATTAGAAGACTTTGAAGCAGCCATCAGCGTTTTAAAAATAGGTCGAGAAGAGCGCAATGATCTTCGCTCTGACCAAGATGCCTCTAACTAAGCCAATCGAATAGGTATCTAAACTCTTGCTTTACAAAACAATATTCAAACTAGTCTTCGCCCAAATGGATGCCGAGAAAGCACATCACTTAGTGATGTTTGCAATCAAACTTGCAAGTACTTTGGGTCTAACCAAATTAGCCAAACTTAAGCCAACCGGAAAAGGCTCTGTTCAAGCATTCGGCTTGCACTTTGATTCTCCGTTTGGGCTTGCAGCTGGTTTTGATAAAAATGCAGTTGCTATAAAAGCATTGGGTGAACTGGGTTTTTCTCACATCGAAATTGGAACAGTTACAGCAATTGCCCAAGACGGCAATCAGAAACCAAGACTGTTTAGGTTGATCTCTGATCGTGCGCTGGTCAACCGAATGGGATTCAACAATCAAGGCGCCAAGGTTATCGCTGAGCGGCTGGACTTGCTCAGGGAAAGATACGGCGACAAGCTTCCCATAATTGGTGTGAACATTGGTAAATCTAAAGTTGTCAGCATTGAAGATGCTCCAGAGGACTATCGCCAAAGCGCGCGACTATTGGCGCCGCATGCTGATTACCTAGCCGTGAATGTTTCATCACCAAACACCCCGGGGCTTCGCTCACTTCAGGCTGTCGAGGCCCTAGAACCCATTCTCTTGGCGGTCTTGCAAGAAGCCAAAGGGGTACCGGTGTTGATTAAAATTGCCCCAGACCTAGCCAACGAAGACATCGCAGCGGTTGCCGACCTTGTGCTTGATCTTGGTCTAGCTGGAGTCATTGCAACCAACACCACCATTGCGCGAGAGAACCTCAAATCTTCAACGAAACTGGTTCAAGACGCCGGAGCCGGCGGGCTCTCGGGTGCACCGCTTAAGCAGAGGTCACTTGAAGTGCTTCGTCTATTGCAAGCTCGCATGAACGGAAGAGCTGCAATTATTTCAGTTGGCGGCATTGAAAACGCCTCGGAAGCTAAGGAGCGGTTGAACAACGGGGCTACGTTGGTTCAGGGTTACACGGGGTGGATTTATCACGGGCCACTGTGGGCAAGAAAGATCAATAAAGAACTTTCGCTCTAAAGCAAAAAGCCCACTCAAATTGAGTGGGCTTTTGAGTAAAACTTTTAAGGCTGAACCTTGGTTCCTCTTTTTACCTGAGGTTTTGGCAAACGCATTGGTCTCATCTGAATTGAACGCATTGCGGCATACCACTTGATTCCAGATTCAACTTTGCTAGCCCCGTATTTTTCTTCTAGTGCTTTTGCTGCACCACGACCAAGAATCCAACCGTTAATGCCAACACCAATAAACAGGGTCCACATTGCCAAGAGAGTTGCAAGTTGGACAATGTAAGAATCAATTGCGGAAATCAATATGACCAGCAAGAGCGTAGGCATTACCATTTCACCCAGTGAAAATTTAGAGTCAACGTAGTTTCGAACGAATTTGCGCTGAGGTCCTCTGTCGCGCACGCTTAGGTACTTTTCATCGCCAGCTGCCATACCTTCTCGAGCCTTTAGGCGATCCTGTCGCAGTTGGGCTTTTTGAAGTTTTTTAGCTTCCGGGGATTTGGCGCCAACTAATGGGCGGATATTTGCAGCCTCGCGCTCTTTGCGTGAGGGGGTAGCGCGACCTTTACCGGTGGCTTTTGATTCGTTTTCGCTCATTTATGTTCCTCAAAGATTGCTCGAACTAATAGATTACTCTCATGAGCCAATCCACTAATGACGATGCGACCAAAGCAGCTGCCAAATCTGTAATTGAGGAAAGTTTTGCCAATCTCAAGCGGGAGTTGATTGAGTTAGCAAAGATCCCAGGCATCGCTTGGGAATCCTTTGATCAATCAGAACTTCAGCGCAGCGCGGAGGCGGTGGCCAAGCTCTTTGAACAAACGCAGATTTTTGATTTTGTGGACATTCGTCGTTCCGCCGCCGACGGTAAAACCGGAGCCCCCGCAGTTCTGGCAAAGCGAGCAGCCAAAAATGGGCGTCCGCAGGTGCTGCTTTATGCTCACCATGACGTTCAACCGCCGGGCGATCAGGATGCTTGGAATAGCAGCCCTTTTGAACCGATTCAGATAGGCACTCGCCTCTTCGGCCGAGGCGCAGCCGATGACAAGGCGGGAATTGTCACACACCTAGCGGCTGTGACCGCTCTTGAGCAAATCCTCGGCAAGGACTTTGATCTTGGCATCACCCTGTTTATTGAAGGCGAAGAAGAGGCCGGCTCACCAACCTTTAGAAATTTCTTGACTGAAAATCGTGAAGACCTTGATGCCGACGTGATTGTGGTTGCCGACTCCGGAAACTGGACGGTTGATGTGCCCGCTCTGACCACAACACTCCGTGGCCTGGTCTCGGTTGTTATTGAGGTCTCAACTCTTGATCACGCACTGCATTCAGGCATGTACGGGGGCGCTGTCCCAGACGCCATGATGGCCATGATTCGTCTTCTGGCTAGCCTGCATAACCCCGATGGTTCGGTCGCAATATCGGGATTGGTTGAATCCAAGGCTGACGAGCTGCCATATTCTGCCGAACAGCTGAGAATCGACGCTGGTCTGCTGCCGGAAACCAGCCAGATTGGCTCCGGCAGCATTCTGGACCGGATTTGGACTAAACCTTCAATTACGGTCATTGGAATTGACGGCCAATCGGTAGCCATGTCTTCAAACACGTTGCTTCCTTCGGTCAAGGCCAAAATCAGCATGCGGATAGCTCCGGGTGATGAGCCAGAACAAGCACTAGACCTATTGAAGGCCCATCTGACGGCAAATCTGCCTTTTGGAGCTCAAATCTCCTTTGGAGAGACCGAACTCGGCAAGCCATACGCCCAGAACGGAAGCGGTTGGGCTAAATCCGCTGCTGAGGCCGCTTTAGAGGCGGCTTGGGGCACCAAATCGGTCAATATTGGGATCGGCGGGTCCATTCCCTTCATTGCCGACCTCACTGAAGTCTTTCCTGCAGCACAAATTTTGGTAACTGGGGTAGAGGACCCAGATTCAAGGGCACACAGCCCAAATGAGTCGGTAGACCTGGATATGCTTAAAAAAGCAATGGTTGCCGAAACCTTGTTATTGCTTTCGGGGAATGACATTTCATCCCAATAAGTTAGGCTTAGTACAGGTAAAAAGCCATAAGAAAGGGTCAAAATGACACAGTCTCCAACCATTGACAACGGAGTAACCCTTACGGAACAGGCTCAGAGCAAGGTCCGCACCCTGATAAGCGCCGAGGGGCGAGATGATTTGCGACTGCGCGTCGCTGTCCAGCCTGGTGGCTGCTCGGGCTTGATCTACCAGCTCTACTTCGATGAAATCCTTACTGACGGAGACGTTGTAAAGGAGTTCGACGGAGTTGAGGTCGTCGTAGACAAGATGAGCGTTCCTTACCTGGATGGCGCTTCCATTGATTTCGAAGACACAATTCAGAAGCAAGGCTTCACAATTGACAATCCCAACGCAGCTGGCTCATGCGCTTGCGGAGATTCATTCAGTTAAATTAGAAGATTTTTTCGATTAAGACCCTCAAAAGGATGCCTTTCGGGGGTCTTTTTCTTTGAAAAACCGCGTAGATAGTGTGTTTTATGGCACATTTCCTGCAAATGGAAGCGTAGGATAGAAGTCGTAACGATTCGATATCTGAAGGGTCGATTGTGCTAAAAAAGCGTGGTCTCAAGTGGGCAGGGTTGCCTTTGGCAGCAATGCTATTTCTCAGTGGTTGTTCTCAGCAGGAGTTCTCTAGGGGGTTCTTGCCTGGGGTTCCGGGGGTAACTAACCACACCGACCGGATTACTGGCCTTTGGTCAACCTCATGGATCGTTCTATGGCTGGTAGGACTCATTGCTTGGGGACTAATGTTCTACGCAGTTATCGTCTACCGTCGCCGCAAGGGCGAAACTGGTCTTCCACCTCAACTTCGCTATAACAACCCAATCGAGACCCTTTTCACTGTGGTCCCTTTGATCATTACCATCGGTTTCTTTGCTTTTACGGCACGAGACATGGCCGCCATTGAAGAGCCAATCGCCAATCCAGATGTCGAGATCTCTGTCATAGCAAAGCAGTGGAGCTGGGACTTCAACTACGTAGATGCAAATGTCTACTACTCAGGAATTCAATCCCAATTTGAGGGAGAGCTTGGATCCGAAGCTGAATTACCAACTCTTTACCTGCCAGTCAATAAGTCAGTGAAACTAAACCTTTCAGCCCGCGATGTAATTCACTCATTCTGGGTGATTGACTTCCTCTACAAGAAAGACATGTTCCCAGGCCGCACTAACTACATGTACTTCACTCCGCAGGTGGAGGGAACGTATAAGGGTAAGTGTGCTGAACTTTGTGGCGAGTACCACTCAATGATGTTGTTTAACGTCAAGGTGGTGCCTCAAGCTGAATACGATGCTCACATGGCAGCGCTTGCTGCTGCTGGAAACGTTGGTCAACTTGACAACAAGTATGACCGCAACCAAAACCTACCTGGCGACAACCCTGAGATCAGAGGATAACCCCGATGGCTACCGCAACCGCAAGCAAGTCAACCTACGGCACTTCAAAAAAGACCAAGGGTCAGATTCTTGTTGATTGGATTACCACTACCGACCACAAGAAGATCGGTTACCTGTACCTGATTACCTCGTTCTTGTACTTCCTCATCGGCGGTGTTATGGCGCTGGTTATTCGTGCGCAGCTAACCGCCCCTGGACTTGAGATTGTTCAGACCAAAGAGCAGTACAACCAACTTTTCACCATGCACGGCACGATCATGCTCTTGATGTTTGCTACTCCGCTGTTCGCAGCCTTCGCAAACATTTTGATGCCAGTGCAAATTGGTGCACCTGATGTGGCCTTCCCTCGCCTAAATGCAATTGCTTATTGGTTCTACTTCTTTGGTTCGTTTGTTGCCGTCGCTGGTTTCTTCACACCACAGGGTGCTGCGAGTTTTGGTTGGACTGCGTACGCTCCACTTTCAGACACAACATTTTCACCTGGGCTTGGTGGAGACCTTTGGGTCTTTGGGCTAGCACTGAGTGGTTTTGGAACAATCATGGGTGGCGTTAACTTCATCACCACCATCTTGACCATGCGTGCTCCCGGAATGACAATGTTCCGTTTGCCAATCTTCACCTGGAACACGCTGGTTACTTCCATCTTGGTCATCATGTGTTTTCCACCGCTTGCAGCAGCGCTGTTTGCATTGGGTGCAGATCGTCGTTTCGACGCGCACATTTTTGACCCGGCAAATGGTGGGCCAATGCTATGGCAGCACCTTTTCTGGTTCTTCGGCCACCCAGAGGTTTACATCATTGCGTTGCCTTTCTTTGGAATTATCTCCGAGATATTCCCGGTATTTAGCCGCAAGCCAATTTTTGGATACAAGACTTTGGTTTACGCAACCATCGCAATTGCAGCCTTGTCAATGACTGTGTGGGCTCACCACATGTACGTGACCGGTTCTGTATTGCTGCCGTTCTTTGCTTTCACCACAATGCTGATTGCTATCCCAACAGGAGTGAAGGTATTCAACTGGGTCGGAACTCTTTGGCGGGGATCCATCACTTTTGAAACTCCAATGCTTTGGAGCCTCGGCTTTCTAACCACCTTCATATTTGGGGGACTTACCGGTGTGATCCTTGCTTCGCCGGCTCTGGATTTCCACGTGTCAGACACTTACTTCGTAGTCGCACACTTCCACTACGTAATTTTCGGAACAGTTGTATTCGCTATGTTTGCGGGTATCTTCTTCTGGTACCCAAAGATGACCGGAAAGATGCTGAACGAACGACTTGGCAAGATTCAGTTCTGGCTTTTGTTTGTTGGCTTCCACACAACCTTCCTAGTGCAACACTGGCTAGGTGTCATTGGCATGCCGCGTCGCTACGCAACCTATCTTCCTGAGGATGGATTCACTTGGATGAACCAAGTTTCAACAGTTGGTTCTGCGCTACTTGCGTTGTCGATGATTCCATTCCTGTGGAACGTCTACATCACAGCTCGTAAGGGTGAGCGAACCACCTTGAATGACCCATGGGGCTACGGACGTTCGCTTGAATGGGCAACCGGAACTCCATTCCCTCGTCACAACTTCACCTCTATTCCTCGTGTGCGTTCAGAGTCGCCTGCTTTTGACCTGAATCACCCTGAGTACGCGGCTCCTGAAGCCAAGGTTGTTGTAAAGAAGAAGGGTTAATCCACATGAAATTTAACGGAAACCTTTTCTGGTTCCTTGCAGCTTTCTACGGAATCGACACTGCAGGGTACATCATTTGGAATTTCAACACCTACGACGGTTATTTTGAGCCAATCGGTAGTGCGGCCCTTGGGATGCTTGTTGCAATGTCTGTATTCCTAGCGTTCTACATTCAGTTCACAGACAAGCGCCAGGGCGCAGTCCCAGAAGATCGTCTAGATGCAAGGATCGAAGACGGTGACTCAGAGATTGGATACTTTGCTCCTTGGAGCTGGTGGCCATTCTTCCTTGGATTATTTGTAGCATTGGCTTTCGCAGCTCTAGCTGTGGGTTGGTGGTTGTTCTTCATCGCTTTCCCACTGGCACTTGTAGCTCTAATTGGTTTCGTGTTCGAACGAAGCCGTGGCCAAAACGCCCACTAGTTTGCTAAATAAAAAACCCACCAGCAATGGTGGGTTTTTTGCTAGAGATTTCCGTCGCCCCAGCTGCCAGTTATTTCGGCAATCTCTACCCGATAACCGTCGTACCATTCTGCGTACCGGGCTTTAGCGATCTTGTGGATATCATCTTTAGAGAATTCTGCAAGAGTTTCTTTTGATTCAAAAAAATAGATCACACGTATCTGAGTTCCATCGGGGGACAGCCACTTTTCTTTACCTTTGAAGCCAGGATTCGCTTCAGCACGGCGCATGATTTCATCGTCAAGATCTTTGAACTCTTGATTGGACGTGTGTTGTTTGAATACAAATGTCGCAGTTAGCATTATTTTTTCTCGATTGGTAAGTCGGTTAGGTTTTGATCCGCCCAAATGTTTATGGCCTTTTGTATGAACGCTGCAAGCCCAGTTTCATAAGCTTCGTAAGTGGCTTTGAAGGCTGGGTCCATTGTGTAGGTTAAAGCGAGTGATTTATAGGCAATACGATTAGGTGTCCAAAACTGGCACACGTAGACGTAGTGTTTGCCGATCCAATGCTGGACTTCTTCTGAATCAATAGCGTGGCCGCCGCTCATGAGCGCCGCAATATTCTTGGCAATATGATCATGCCCGGCTGAATACTCGTTGAACTTTGTTTCACTTATGCCCGAGTGTAACGAACTGTAGTTTGATGCGTTGCTCGAAGAAAACGGATCCATCTAATTAGCCTAACCAAGTGAAAAAGACCAAGTAAACTTGGTCCTTTTCATTGAATCGATGTGTCTTTAGGCTTCGACAGCCTTTGTCTCAGCTGCCGCCTCAACTTCAGCGTGATCACCGTGGTGGCGAGCTGCGTCAATCTCAGTTTGGCTAACCGGTGCAATGCGGTCTTCGAAGTAAACGCGAGACAAACCAGCACGGATTCGAGCACCAATAGTGATCTTTCCTTGAGCATTAGGACGAGCTAGCGTTGGCTGGTAATCCTTGAAGTCAACTAACTTCCACTGTTCAAATTCATCTAGTGGCTCGTGAACTTCAATGTATTCACCATGTGGCAATCGAACAATGCGGCCAGTCTCGCGACCGTGTAGCACGATTTCTCGGTCTTTGCGCTGCAATGACAAACATGCACGCTTCGTGATGATGTACGCCACGATTGGTCCAACGATAAGCAGAATCTGCATTGAGGTTAGTACCTGGTTTAGCGACATCTTGAAGTTGGTAGCAATCAAGTCAGTAGCTGCTCCAGCCCAGAGCACCGCATAGAAGGTAACTCCGGCAGCACCAATTGCTGTGCGAGTTGGAGCGTTGCGAGGTCGGTCAAGAACGTGGTGCTCACGCTTGTCACCGGTTACCCAAGCTTCAACGAAAGGATACGCCGCAACTATGGCCAGGAACACTAGCGAAACAATAAGCGGAAGCAAGATGTTCCATGCCCAGGTGTAACCGCCAACAACGAACTCAAGGTGCGTTGGTGCCAATCGCAGCGCGCCGTCCAACCAGCCGATGTACCAGTCAGGCTGGGTACCCGCTGAAACAGGAGATGGGTCATAAGGCCCGTAGTTCCAAATTGGGTTAATGGTGAAAGTAGCTGCAATCAGCATGATCACACCGAACACGATGAAGAAGAAACCACCAGCTTTGGCAACGTATACAGGCATAAGTGGGTAACCAACAACGTTGCTGTCTTTGCGACCAGGGCCTGAGTAGTGAGTGTGCTTGTGAATTACCACCATGAATAGGTGGATGACAATAAAGATCAAAATCAATGCTGGAATTAGCAGGATGTGAAGTCCGTAAAGTCGAGCAACAATTGTCTCGCCAGGGAACTCTCCACCAAATAGCAATGAAGAACCATATGCGCCCACAACCGGGATGGCCTTAATCATTCCATCAATGATTCGCAAACCGTTGCCTGAAAGAAGGTCGTCAGGCAGTGAGTAACCGGTGAAACCGCCAGCCATTCCGAGAACAAACAGAACGAAACCAACAACCCAGTTGATCTCACGAGGCTTGCGGAATGCACCGGTGAAGAAAACACGAAGCATGTGCAGACCGGCAGCCGCTACGAAGAGCAGCGCAGACCAGTGGTGAACCTGACGCATTAGCAAACCACCGCGCACCTCAAATGAGATGTCAAGGCTTGATGCATATGCGATAGACATCTCTACGCCCTTTAGTGGACCGTATGCGCCATCGTAAATCATCAATTCCATCGCTGGCTGGAAGAAGAAAGTCAGGTAGGTGCCTGAGAGCAGCAGAACAACGAAGCTGTAGAGCGCTACTTCACCAAGCATGAATGACCAGTGGTCAGGAAATACCTTGCGGCCAAATTCCTTAAGGATTCCGGCTACACCAACTCGTTCATCTAGGTAGTTAGCTGTGGCTGCCAAGCGAGTTGGCTTTTGAGGTGTTGCAACTGTATTGCTCATTTTTAACGCTCCCAGAAGCTAGGACCAACAGGTTCGGTGAAATCGCTCTGTGCGATTAGGTATCCCTCTGCGTCTACAGCAATCGGCAGCTGAGGCAGTGCGCGTGAAGCAGGACCAAAGACAACCTTGCAAGCATCGGTCACATCAAAAGTTGACTGGTGGCAAGGGCAAAGCAAGTTGTGAGTTAGCTGCTCGTAAAGCGCAACCGGGCAGCCAACGTGGGTGCAAATCTTTGAGTAGGCAACGATACCGTCGTAGGACCAGGTCTTACGTTCTTCGCTTTCTTTCAAATCTGCTGGGTCAAGGCGAACCAAAAGCACTGCTGCCTTGGCTTTCTCTTCCAGCTTGTGGTGCTCGAGTTCTGCAAGTCCTTCAGGGATTACGTGGAACACAGAACCAAGAGTTACATCTGATGCCTTGATTGGGGTGCCGGTTGGGTCAATCGCTAGGCGAGTTCCCTTCTTCCACATGGTGTGTCGAAGAGTGTCGCCCGGGTTTGGTCCAAGGTCACCAAAAAGAACTATCGCAGGCAGTGGGAACAAAGCCAATGCACCATACATTGAACGGCGAATCAGTTTGCGACGAGAGAATCCAGATTCCGAATCGGCTAGTTTAATAATTTCAATTGCTCGGGCACGAACCTCTTCTGACCCACGCGCTTGGTGACGATCTTCAGAAACTTCTGCATCTGGCATTAGTGTCTTTGCCCAGTGCACGGCACCGATACCAATTCCAAAAAGCCCAAGAGTGATTCCTAGACCAAGAAACAGTGTGTTGTTTCTGACGGAACTCAGGTCTTCGGTAATTGGGAAAGCAAAGTAGGCCCAGATTGCGAACACACTGCCAACTAGCGAGGTAAGGAACATTGCGGAAACTTGGTTGACCGCGGCCTTTTCATGCTTGACGCTCTTGTCAGTCATGCGCACACGGTGTGGCTCAAGACCCGGATCCTTGACTGCGTCCGGTGCAATTACTGCAAGGCCACCGGCATATTCAAACTCTGCGTCTGCAGCTGCCTTCTTGGACACTTTCTTTTCACTCACTCTTGAATGCTCCCTTTAGTTGAAACTCTTGAATTAGTTTGACTTTGCGCCAAGCCAAATTGTGATCGCGATGATGAAGCCGAGAATGAAAACCCAAGTGAATAGACCTTCTACAACTGGTCCAAGACTCGCAAGTTCATAACCGCCTACCGATGGGTTTTGTTCTACGTACTTTAGGTAAGAGATGATGTCTTTCTTGTCTTCAGGGGAGAGGTTGGCATCATTGAAGACCGGCATGTTCTGAGGACCGGTTAGCATCGCAGAATAAATGTGACGCTCGGTAACGCCTTTCAGCGCAGGTGCGTACTTGCCTTCGGTAAGAGCACCGCCAGCTCCAACTGCGTTGTGACACATTGCACAGTTGATGCGGAATAGTTCGCCACCGTGACTTACGTCTCCGGTTGCGGCTACCATTTCATCGCTTGGGATTGCGGGACCATCTCCGAGAGTTGCCACGTAGGCAGCCATCTGATTGATTTGCTCTTCAGTGAACTGAACTGGCTTCTTTTCAAGCTGAGGACCTGATGCCTGTCCTGGCATACGACCGGTAGCGACCTGGAACTCAACTGAAGCGGCACCAACACCGATAAGGCTTGGAGCGTTTTTGGTGCCTTCGGCATTTACTCCGTGGCAACTGGAACAGTTAGCCAGGAATAGTTTCTTACCTTCGCTAACTTGCTCAGCGGTTGCAGCTGCCGAAACAGGCTTCACTGCTTCAATTGCCGAAGTCGCCGCAGCATAGCCACCACCGGTAAGTGCAAGTCCGGCAGCCATAACGATTACTGCTGCGAAAGGGCTTCGACGATTCTTCTTAAATGCCATTTGAGATTTGATCTTTCAGGTTTATTTGAGAACGTAAATGATTAGGAAAAGGCCGATCCAGACAACGTCTACGAAGTGCCAGTAGTAAGAAACTACGATTGCGCTGGTTGCCTCGTAGTGTCCGTATTTCTTGGCTGCAAAGGTGCGACCAATAACAAATAGGAAGGCAACCAGACCACCGGTCACGTGTAGGGCATGGAATCCGGTTGTGATGTAGAAGGCTGATCCGTAAGAGTTTGAATTCAGCGCCACACCTTCAGAAATTAGGGTCGCATACTCCCAAGCCTGGCCAGCGACGAAAATCGCTCCAAGAATGTAGCTAAGGAAGAACCACTCAACGACACCCCATTTGACAGGGGAGAGGCCGGTAGCGCGAGGCTGAAGGCGCTCGGCTGCGAAAACACCAAATTGGGCGGTAAACGAGGATGCCACCAAAATCAGAGTGTTTATAAGGGCGAAAGGTACGTTGAGGATTGCTGTGTCATTTGCCCAAATCTCGGGTGAATTGGCGCGAAGGCTGAAGTACATTGCGAAAAGACCAGCAAAGAACATCACCTCGCTGCCAAGCCAAACGATAGTCCCAACAGAGGTTGGACTAGGGCGATTAATGACTGGTGCACTTATGGTCGTCATGTTTCAATCCTAACCCCGAAGTCCCAGTAAATTCGGCATTTTTAGGGTACTTTCCGATGATTTTTGCTGAGTTTTGGTTTGAATTTTGGTCTGGCGCTTGCGCAAGCAAACCTAGATAAACTTTGGGATATGTCTTCTACGATTGGTTGGCCCGGAGTGCTCAGCAAGCTGAGTGCGGGGGCTGATCTGACCCGGGAAGAAGCAGCCTGGGCGCTCACAGACATCATGTCTGGAAACACTAAAGACGAGCACATAGAGAGCTTCTTAGTTGATCTCCGTCGAAAAGGTGAGAGCGTTGTTGAGCTATCTGGCCTGGTCGATGCCATGCTGGCCAACTCTTTGAAGTTGGAAACCGGTGACGATGCCTTAGACATCGTTGGCACTGGGGGAGACATGCTGGGGACGGTCAATATCTCGAGCATGGCATCGGTGTTGGCGGCAGCGACCGGAATACCGGTTCTAAAGCACGGTAGCCGCTCGGCCTCTGGAAAGACCGGCTCATCGGAAATGCTTGAAAAATTAGGTATTCGGCTAGATCTAACGGCACAACAGGTCGCCGAAGTCTTCAAAAAGACCGGAATTACCTTCTTTTTTGCCCCGGTTTTTCACCCAGCAATGAGATTTGTGGCTCCAATTCGCAAACGACTTGGAATTCCAACCACTTTCAACTTTCTAGGGCCATTGGCGAATCCGGCCCAACCCATTGCTACATCGCTAGGCGTCGCAAATAAGGATTTCGCACCCCTGATGGTGAACGAACTGGCGGCAAGAGGCCGTACCGGGCTGGTTTTTAGGGGAAATGACGGCCTAGATGAGCTCACCACAACCTCAAATAACGATATTTGGCAGGTTTCAGGGGGAGCCGTGACTGCACAGCAGCTAGACCCGGTCAAATTGGGCCTGGTTAGGTCCAAAATTGAGAATCTGATCGGTGGCGATGCGGATTTCAATGCCCTGGTTGCCAAAGACCTTTTTGCTGGCAAGACCACTGGCAATCTAGGCGCCATCAAGGACATTGTCATGCTGAATGCAGCCGGCGGGGTAGTCAGCTACCAACTTGCCAAAAACAGCGCAAATGCTGAGCTCGATTTGAATCAGCGGTTCAACGATGCTTTGCACCAGGTTGCCGTTGCTTTGGAATCTGGCGCCGCCGAAGCTAAGTTATCCGACTGGGTAGCTGCCTCAACTAATGCCTAGATTCTTCTAGGCCTCTAATCCAACTGGGAGAGAACAGCCCTGGATGACAGAAAAACGCTACTTGACATAATGTTCATTATCGGCGATAGGTGTTTAGCCTAGAAGGTGGCTGGCCAGAAAATCAACCAGCCCTGGCGGACCCACAGGCTCACCAGATTGCTTCAGATTGCTGAGGTTCCACCATCGGTGTTCAATAACATCGCGATGCTCATCTGGAGTCCAATCAGCGGTACTGAGCTCAAAATCATCAATTTGCAACAAATAAAAATGATCTTTGAATGTGTGATGGTTTTGGCCGTCAGCCCAGTCCCAGCGTCCCTCTGTGGCCCAAACGATGTCGTTTAGATCCTCAGGTTGAACCTTCAGGCCAGTTTCCTCGGCCAGTTCGCGGATGGCTGCCTGAATCACCGATTCACCCTCATCAATGCCGCCGCCCGGGGTTATCCATCTTGGTGGCAGGCCCACCTCTGGATCAAAGTGGGTTTTGAGTAGAAATACCTCAAAATTAGGTTTACATAATATAACCCTTGCGGTTTCCCGATGTTGCCCCGGTTTCATGGCTATTTGAGCTTTTTAGCTTCGTCGTATTTGAAAAACCGGAGTGAAAGCTGCATGAGAACCCCAATGCTTACCGCGAAGATCAGGGTGCCCTCACGCACCTGTCCCCCCATTAACCAACCGATAGTTAGAACCAGCGCTTCGTACATGGTTCT
>JBFYON010000070.1:0-8130 GCA_041303755.1 Micrococcales bacterium
TCGATGACTCAGAGGTTTTGCGCTGCAGGGTTGCAGTACGGCTCATGAAGTTGCCTTTCGCGAATGCGATGGATGTATAGCCAATCTTAGCGAATGACTATTTTTTGAGCACCTGGCTTAAAGCATCGAGGAACGTATTGGTCTCCGCCTCGGTACCGGCACTGACTCTTAGCGTTCCCGGGATGCCTACGTTTCGCACAAGTACACCCTTAGCTAGCAACTCTTCAAACGTTTTACTTGAGTCTTGTAGTCCGCCAAAGAGAACGAAGTTGGCATCTGAACGATAAGGGTCCAGACCCAGCCCTTTGAGTGCGATAACAATGCGATCGCGTTGGTAGCGAATATCAGAAACAGTGGCCAACATGGTTTGCGAGTGGTCTAGAGCCGCCTCTGCAGCAGCTTGGGTGAATGCGCTCAGGTGATATGGCAACCTAACCAAACGAAGCGCGTCCACGACTGCCGAATCAGCAGCCAAGTAACCAACCCGCGCTCCAGCAAAGGCAAAGGCTTTACTCATGGTTCTAGAAATTAGTAACCGCTCGCGCTTTGGCAATAGCGAGACCGCGCTGGCCTCTGTGTTGCCGCCGAATTCTGCGTAAGCCTCATCAACCACAACAATGCCGCCGGTTGCTTCACTCACTGCCTCGTAGGCTGCTTCGATACAACTTAGGCTGAGCGGGGTTCCGGTTGGATTATTTGGTGAGCACAGCATGACAATGTTTGGCTTGTGCTCAAGTATTTGTGCGCGGATGTGTTCCGGAGTCAATTCAAAACGATCAAGTCTTGGGGCGTCTATGTATTCCGTGCCGGTGCCCTGCGCAATTAATCCGTACATGGAGTAGGTAGGCCCAAACCCGATGGCCTTGCGCCCCGGTCCGCCAAATGCCTGAAAAATGTGTTGCAGCACTTCGTTGGAACCGTTTGCAGCCCAAAGGTTTTCTGCCGAGAGATTTGAGTCAAGGTAATTTGCAAGCGCAGCTCTTAGGGGAAGAAATTCGCGATCTGGGTATCGGTTGATATTTAGAACTGCGGCAGCGAGGCGACCGATTATGTCTACTGCGACTTCTTCTGGAATGCGGTGCGTGTTCTCATTTACATTGAGCGCTACCGGCACCGCTAACTGCGGAGCGCCGTATGGCTTTTGACCTTTAAGGTCTTCGCGGATTGGGAGGTCTTCAAGATTAGCCACCACCCAAGGTTACCTTCTATGAGGAACGGCTATGGCTATGAGGAACCGCTAAGGAAGTGCGATTCTTTGGCCAGGCTGAAGATCTGTTGAGGTTAGCCCGTTTAGGTTTACCAACTCTTGCATCCAGTCTTGAGGATTCTGATTTGGCGCCAATTCTTCGGCTAGACCCCAGAGGGTTTGGCCGGCCGCAATGGTCACGTACTCGTACTGAGCTGAAGAGCTCTCACTGTTGGCAGCGGCTCCCCCGATAAAGCTGGCGTTTCCGAAACCAAATACGCTGGCACCAGCGATGGCAACCACGATGGCCTTGCGGATTAGCTTGCGTGCAGCTGGGGTAAGTGAAGCCTGGTTTGCTGTAGACATCTTGAACCTTTTGCCTTTCTTTCGAACACCTGTTCGCTTATAGAACAAGAATACGCCCAACCCCCGACATTTTGTCAAGATATTTGTCAATTTTTCGAAAATGTGTTTGATTTTGCCCAAAATAGCGAATACAGTTTCGATAGAGCCCTTAGCGGGGCCCACCGACAATAAAGAAAGGTCCTGCCATGGAAGAGAAGGAAGAGAAGCGCCAAACGCGCCGTGCCTCTAGCTTGAGCCCTATGCAGGAGCGCATTCTCCAGGCGATCCAGCGCTCAAAAGCGGAGCGTGGCTACGTGCCAAGCATGCGCGAAATCGGTGAAGAAGTTGGCCTAGCCTCCCCGGCCAGCGTCAGCCACCAGCTCAACCAACTGGAGCTTGCCGGCTACATCAGCCGCGACCCAAAGCGCCCCCGCACTATCGATGTCTTGATTGAAGTCGCAGGCTGGGAAGGTCTTGATGGCCAGGTTGCCGACAACCCAACCCCAATTGGCGACGCAGCGATGGTGCCAATGGTTGGTCGTATCGCCGCCGGTGGCCCAATCACCGCTGAGCAAAACGTTGAAGAGATTTTTCCACTGCCTCGACAGTTGGTTGGTAAGGGTGACCTGTTCCTTCTAAAGGTTGTTGGTGAATCAATGATCGATGCCGCTATTTGTGATGGTGACTGGGTTGTGGTGCGTCAGCAGCAGACGGCAGAGAACGGTGACATTGTGGCTGCCCTGTTAGAAGAAGAAGCTACGGTAAAGACTTTCAAGCAACAGGATGGTCACACCTGGCTATTGCCGAGAAACTCTTCGTTCGCACCGATCCTTGGTGACCACGCAGTGATTCTTGGAAAAGTTGTTGCAGTACTTCGTTCCGTTTAATTTTTCTTAAATCAGAACGCGAAAGTCATTCAACTCCGCTGCCATATCGGGTTTCACCATTGCCCGCACAAAAGTTCCATTTTCACGGTAGTCAAGCATCATGATTCTGCTGTTCAAGTGGAGTCTAGAAACCAGATCTCCCCTGTCGTAGGGAATCAACGCAGCAATCTCAACGTTTGGTTCAGGTAGCAGCGAAGCGATGCGTTGCATCAACTCCTCAAGCCCCTCGCCCGTTCTTGCAGAAACACCGATGGAGTTTGGCTCCATACCCCTAAGCGCCATGCGATGAGTCTCGTCGGCTAAATCTATTTTGTTGAAGACGATCAGCTCTTGAATGTTTCTAGCGTCGACCTCCCCGATTACATTTCGCACAGTGGCGATTTGCCCTGACGGGTCTGGATGCGAAGCATCTACAACGTGCACGATTAGATCACTGCTAGCAATTTCTTCAAGCGTGGATCTGAAAGCCTCGACCAACTGGTGCGGCAGGTTGCGCACAAAACCAACAGTGTCGGCAATTGTGTAATCGCGACCGTCCGGAGTCTTAGCCTTACGCACGGTTGGATCCAGCGTTGCAAAAAGGGCATTCTGCACCAGCACCCCGGCCTGGGTCATGCGATTCAAAAGCGAAGACTTTCCAGCGTTGGTGTAACCGGCAATTGCAACCGAAGGAACAGCATTCTTATCGCGATTTGCTCGCTTTGTTTCACGCGCCGGTTTCATGGCAGTGATTTGTTTACGCAGCTTTGCCATTCGGGTATTAATACGACGACGATCAAGTTCAATCTTGGTCTCACCGGGTCCACGTGATCCCATACCAACACCGCCCGCAGCCTGACCACCAGCTTGTCGAGACATTGACTCACCCCAGCCACGAAGTCGCGGCAACAGGTACTCAAGTTGAGCAAGTTCAACCTGGGCCTTACCCTCACGACTCTTGGCATGTTGAGCAAAAATATCCAAAATTACCGCTGTGCGATCAATCACCTTGGCGTTGATTACATCTTCAAGTGCACGGCGTTGGCTGGGAGCCAACTCGGTATCGGCAATCACCGTATCGGCGCCTGCGGCCGCAACGAGCTGCTTTAGCTCCTGCGCCTTGCCTTTACCCAAGTAGGTGGCAGGATCCGGATTTGAACGACGCTGAAGCAAGCCGTCAAGCACAGTTGCTCCTGCGGTTTCAGCGAGTGCCGCCAACTCGCGCAAGGAGTTTTCAGCATCAAGCAAAGTGTTCTGGCCCCACAGGCCAATCAGAATTACCTTCTCAAGACGCAGTTGACGGTACTCGACATCGGTGATGTCTTGAAGTTCCGTGGAAAGACCAGAGACTCGCTTCAGTGCAGAGCGATCCTCAGCTTCAAACTGATCACCGTCGAAATCGCTGTAGCCGTGGGTCTCTTTAGCCCCTAGCGCCTCGGCGCGCTCTCCCCTGCGCAGGATGCGCTCGACGACTTCATCACCACGGGAGTTGCCGTGAGAATAAGAAGGCTCTGCAGCCTCATCAAGGTCCTTATCGGAATCATTACTCTTCACGCAACTAACACTAGTTTGACTATCTGTAATAGTGTTTCGCTATGTCCGCGGAACACTACTTCTCTGAGACTCCGGGCAGTGACTTTAAGCCAAAAGAAATTACGGTCCAAATCAATGGGCATGAGGTTTTGGTCACTACAGCCGGCGGAGTCTTCAGCCCTGATCACATTGATCAAGGCACGAATGTACTGTTGGCACACCTTGATGAAGCGCCTGCCGGTGGCAACATTCTTGATATCGGTTGCGGTTGGGGGCCAATTGCGCTTTCGCTAGCAAGCGCTTCGCCTAAAGCAACAGTTTGGGCCGTAGATGTTAATCAGCGCTCACTTGACTTGACTGCAGCGAACGCCCAGCGTTTAGGGCTGAGCAATATCAAGTGCGTAAAGCCGGAGGATGTTCCGGCAGAAATACAATTCAGTGGAATTTGGTCCAACCCTCCAATCAGAGTCGGCAAGGAAGTCCTACATGAAATTCTGTTGACCTGGTTACCGCGATTGCAAGAGCAAGCTGAGGCCTACCTGGTTGTGCAAAAGAATCTTGGTGCCGACTCATTACACCGATGGTTAGAGTCAACGCTGCCGGAAAACTATTCAACGGTTCGAGTTGACACAGCAAAATCTTTTAGAGTTTTACGAGTCAAGAACAAATAGGACTAAAGCAAATCCAAATCCAGCTGGCCGTCAAAAACTAATTCGGCGGCACCACTCAGGCCAACGTGCTCGCCGTCTTCAGTGGGGAACATTCGTACACCTAAAATTCCACCGGGCACTTTTACCTGCCAGATGTTTGGCGCCCCCGCTCCCGCCCAATGACGAGTCGCCAGAGCCGCTGCACAAATGCCGGTTCCACAAGACAGAGTTTCACCAACCCCGCGCTCAAACACTCGCATACTGATGTGTCCGACACCATCTTTAATCATCTGCTCAGCAGGTGCGACAAACTCAACATTTGCACCATCCACTGGATTGGGATTGATAACAGGAGCCTTCTGAAGTTCAAGCTCTGCTACTTCTTCACCTGAAGCAAGTGCAACAACATAGTGAGGATTTCCCACATTGATGCCGATAGCCGGGCGAGGAACATCCAAGCCCTGCGCGTGCACCAGCGCTTCCGGGCCTTCGAGTTTCCAGCGACCAAGATCAACAGCGAAACCAGACATATTGCGCTGAAGATCTTTAACGCCGGCCCGAGTTCCGATTGAAAGCGTTTCGCCATCGGTTAGGTCAACTAATCCGCGCTCGGTTAGGTAGCGTGCAAATACCCTTGAACCGTTGCCACACATCTCTGCGGTGCTGCCATCTGCGTTGTAGTAATCCATGAACCACATCGCACTAGGTTCCTCGGTCAGAATCCGATTTCCGTCAGGGTGATTTTGGGATTTGATGACGCGAATAAATCCATCGGCGCCAACACCAAAGTGGCGGTCGCAAATTTTGGCAATTTGATCTGAAGTAAGGCTCAGCTCACCATCGGCATCTAGCACGAGTACGAAATCGTTACCGGTGCCGTGCCCCTTTGTGAAGTTGATCAATTTGCCCATTTGAATAGCCTAAAGCCCAAGCCAGTTGCTAACCAGAAGCGCCGACTTTTGATTCAGCTGTGAATCTTGATAGTCAAGCCAATTGATGCGTTCGTCTCTTCTGAACCACGACATTTGGCGGCGAGCATACTTCTGCGTCAAACGAACCGTGTCCGCTATGGCCTCATCCTGAGTTAACTCGCCATCGATTTGAGCCAGAGCCTGACTGTAACCAATTGCCCGGCTTGATGTTTTTCCGTCTCTAATGCCAAAGGGAATCAATGCTTCTGCTTCTTGAACGAGACCCTGTTGCCACATTCGGTTCACCCGAGATTCAAGTCTCTGAACCAGATCTTCTCGAGGACCATTTACCCCAATTTCAAGCACCGGTTGCCAGTTCTCTGGCTCTTCAGGGAGCGCGGCCGCAAAAGGTTCACCGGTCAGAGTCACAATCTCAATGGCTCTGACAGAGCGGCGCCCATTCTGTGGAATTATTCTGCTGGCCGCAATTGGGTCAAGTTCTTTGAGTCGCCTGTGCATCTCGTGCGGCCCAAACTCTTCAAGATCTGATTCCAGCTGCAGTCGCAAGTCCGCGTCTCGAGCTGGAAATTCAAAATTGTTTAGCACCGCGGCTACGTAAAGCATTGACCCGCCAACAAGAACTGGAGTGATATCTTGTCTTTGCAAATCTTCAATCAAAGGACGTGCAACGGCTTGATACTCGGCCGCTGTGGATTCATCGGTTATTTCCAACCAATCAAGTAAATGATGCTTGACACCTCGTCGCTCTTCAATTGAAAGCTTTGCGGTACCAATGTCCATACCCCGATAAAACTGCATTGAGTCAGAGTTGACGATTTCAGCTTTGCCACCGGCAGCAACAATTTGTTCAACTATAGAGAGGCCGAGGTCAGATTTACCGGCACCGGTTGGACCAACAACGGCGATGAGTTTGGCTGGCATTAGTGAGTGTGGTCAGGGGCGCCAATAGTTGGAAGACCCAATGACACTGTGGCTTTGGTTGAATTGCCCGCTGCAGGAACCGCACAGGCAGCAGCCTCAGCACGATCCCAGGCGTCTCCGGCGATGGTTTTGCGAACCTTGAAATTATTCTGATTGTCAGCCAACAGGTGATATGGCGCGGCGTCGGTAACTTTTACAGTGACGATGTCTCCGGGTCTTGGTGCCTGCGCATTGGCGGGAACCTCAAAGTGCACCAGGCGGTTCTCCGGACTGCGGCCCGACATGCGATCTGTAGCTTCGTCTTTTCGCCCTTCATAGGAAACCAATACTTCAAGCTCAAGGCCAATCTGAGTTTGGTTTTCACGAAGCGCAACCTCATTAACCAAAGCCATAAGGCGTTCGTATCGCTCCTGCACTACAGCCTTAGGGATCTGGTCTGCCATATCGGCCGCCGGCGTGCCCGGACGCTTTGAATATTGGTAGGTGTATGCCGCTGCAAATCTTGCCTGCTCGACAACACGCATAGTGTCTAAAAAGTCTTCTTCAGTTTCACCTGGAAATCCAACGATTATGTCGGTGGTGATTGCCGCATTTGGAATTTGTGCGCGGACTCGATCAAGGATTCCTAGATACTTGTCACTTCTGTAGCTGCGGCGCATGTCCTTTAGAACTTTGTCGCTACCGGACTGCAGTGGCATATGCAGTTGGGGCATCACGTTATGGGTTTCGGCCATGGCATCTATAACGTCATCGGTGAAGGCTGCAGGATGCGGGCTGGTGAATCTGACTCGCTCTAGTCCCTCTATCTCACCGCACGCACGAAGAAGTTTGGCAAATGCTCCTTTATCGCCAAACTCCACACCATAGGTGTTTACGTTCTGGCCAAGCAGAGTAACTTCGATGACCCCTTCGGCCACTAGAGCTTTTATTTCACCAAGAATCTCACCTGGTCGGCGATCTTTCTCTTTGCCTCGAAGGCTTGGCACGATACAGAAAGTGCAGGTGTTGTTGCAACCTACTGAAATTGAGACCATGCCCGAGTAAGTTGAATCACGTTTGGTGGGTAGGTCGCTTGGGAAAGTTTCTAGGGCTTCAAGAATCTCAATTTGCGCTTCGTTATTGTGACGTGCTCGCTCGAGCAATGCTGGCAGGGAACCGATATTGTGTGTTCCGAAAACCACATCCACCCACGGAGCCTTTTTTATGATGGTGTCGCGATCCTTCTGGGCAAGACAACCGCCGACGGCAACCAAGATGTCCGGGTTTTCCATCTTCTTCTCATTGAGAATTCCAAGATTGCCGTAAAGCTTATTGTCTGCATTCTCACGAACCGCACAGGTGTTGAAGACGATGACGTCTGTGTTGCCGGACTCACCCGCAACGTAGCCAGCACCCTCGAGTAGTCCGGTAAGTCGTTCGGAGTCATGAACGTTCATGGCACAGCCATAGGTGCGAACCTCATAGGTACGCGGCGCCTGCTGTGTGATTGTCATGATGACAACAGTTTACTTAGCCCTCTTGGGCATGGGCCTCTTCGGCAAATTTGATTGCGGCAAAAACCGCGCTGCTGGCATAGCCCTTGCGCTGTAAGTAGCCTGCAAGACGGCGAGTACGCACTTCTTTGTCTAGATGGGCCATTTGGCGGAACCGCCTGGTGGCAAGTTGCTTTGCAGACTCAAAGTCGTCTTCTGCGGTGA
>JBFYON010000071.1:0-7706 GCA_041303755.1 Micrococcales bacterium
GCGGTAAAACTTACCTAGCCCAGACCCTGGCAAAGCGCCTAAATGTTCCTTTTGCTGTTGCAGATGCAACTGCTTTGACTGAGGCTGGCTACGTAGGTGAAGATGTTGAAAACATTTTGCTCAAGTTGCTGCAGGCAGCGGACTTTGATGTCAAACGCGCTGAGACCGGAATTATTTACATCGATGAGATCGACAAGATTTCACGCAAGGCGGAGAATCCATCAATCACACGAGACGTGTCGGGTGAAGGTGTCCAGCAGGCTCTGCTAAAGATTCTTGAAGGCACTGTAGCTTCAGTTCCACCTCAAGGTGGTCGTAAGCACCCACAGCAGGAATTTATTCAACTTGACACCACAAATGTCTTGTTCATAGTTGCCGGAGCTTTTGCAGGGCTAGAGGAAATTATTTCTCAGCGCGCCGGCAAGAAGGGGATTGGTTTTGGGTCACCAATCTCAGGAAAAAATGATGACATTGAAATTTTCACTGAAGTGCAGCCAGAAGATCTGCGCAAGTTTGGTTTGATCCCAGAATTTATTGGACGACTGCCGGTAATTGCAACGGTGACCCCGTTGGACCGTGCAGCATTGATGCAGATTTTGACCGAGCCAAAGAATGCTCTGGTTAAGCAGTACCAGCGCATGTTTGAGCTAGATGGTTTTGAGCTTGAATTTGATAAAGACGCTCTAGAGGCAATTGCGGACAAGGCAATTGATCGCGAGACTGGAGCTCGAGGACTTCGTGCAATCATGGAAGAGATTCTTGGGCCAGTGATGTTTGATATTCCTGGCAGTGAAGTTCAGGGCATCGTCAAGATCACCAAGGCGGTTGTGGTCGATGGTGCTGAGCCAAAAACTGTTCCGTTTAAGAATGTGCGCCAAGAAAAGTCTGCCTAACCTAAATGGCTAAAATCGGCGGCTTTGCTGATCATCGCGCTCCGCTACTTGCCGGAATAGTAGCGTCAATTACCGGAACTGCCGCTAGTGCTGGTCTCGTACTTGCTGCCCTTACTTCACTTGGTGCAACTAAATCTCAGACAACATCTGCGATTGTTGTTTTACTAACTTTCTATGGCCTACTCTCAATATTTTTGAGCATGCGCTACAAAATGCCCATCAGTATTGTTTGGAGTACTCCGGGTGCGGCGCTACTAATTTCTTCTGGTTCGCTTGGGCTGCCATTTAGTAGCACAGTGGGGGCATTCATAGTTACCGGAGCGTTGCTACTGCTCACTGGTTTATGGCCAGCGCTTGGGAGATTAGTTTCATCGATTCCTAAACCAATCGCTTCCGCAATGCTCGCCGGAGTGATATTTAACTTCTGCATTGCACCATTTCAATCTGCGACTGATTTCCCTTGGCTAGTAATTCCTGGATTACTGGTCTGGTTATTTCTCTATAAATACGCCACCATTTGGGCCACTCCGGCTGCAATGGTAATTATTTTTGCATCTACGGCAATCGCCCAGGGCATCACAGTTGATCCGGCATCAATTTTGCCAACGCTTGAATTTGTGGCTCCAACATTTGACTTGGCATCAATAATCGGCATCAGTATTCCGCTATACCTAGTGACGATGGCAAGTCAGAACATTCCAGGTATTGCCATCATGAAGAGTTTTGGTTACGAGGTTCCGTTCAAGCCCGTCATGGCAAGCACTGGTATCGCTGCAATCATGGCGGGCTTCTTTGGCGGTTTCTCGATGAATCTTGCCGCAATCACCGCTGCATTAAATGCAAATGAACATGCGCATAAAGATCCAAAGCGCAGATGGTTGGCATCTGTGTATGGAGGCTACGTATATCTTTTGGTTGCCCTGCTCGCTGGAGTGACTGTGGCCTTTGTTTTGCAGGCGCCGCGTGAATTGGTTCTCGCCGCCGCAGGAATCGCTTTGCTTGGAACAATAATCAGCGCGCTCAGCTCGGCAGTAGAAGTTGTTGAGCTTAGGTTGCCGGCTATGGTCACATTCTTGGTTACTGCTTCGGGGTTGTCAGCATTCTCGATTGGCTCAGCGTTCTGGGCACTGATTGCAGGCTTGCTGGTCTGGGGCTGGCTTTCCTTTAGGAAGAACTAGCCTTCAATAATCTCAGCCAAGATAATCTGCGTCATGGCGACTTCGTCACCTTCTGCATAAGTTAGGGCGCTGATCTTTCCAACAGATTTCAAATCAGATTCGATAACTCTCAAGCTCGTCAAGACAGCAGCCGGCGCCTGAATTGTTGCTGACTCCACAGCAGCCTTCATTGAAGCCTTTGCGTCTGACTTTGCTTTTCGCACACCGCCAACAGCAATCGATGCAAGTTCTAGAAGGCCAGCATTTCCCACATCAAGACCATCAGTTAGTTCTTCGACAACTGGCCATGAGGCGCGGTGAATTGAACCGGCGTTCTTTTGCCACCAGCCCCAGACTTCTTCAGTTGCAAACGGAAGGAATGGTGCAAACAAACGAAGCATCACATGCAGTGCCTTGCGCAGAGCAATTGCAGCCGATGCTTGTTGCGCAGCTGATACTGTTCCCTCGGCGTTGTAGGCGCGTTCCTTGACTAGTTCTAGGTAGTCATCGGTAAAGGTCCAGAAGAATTTTTCTGTAAGTTCAAGAGACTTGGTGTGGTCGTATGCCTCAAAAGCGCCGGTTGCTTCTCGAACGACATCTGCCAGCGCCAACAACATAGCCTGATCAACAGCTTCGGTTACCTCGGTTGAGCCAGCAGGAACTTCAAAAGAAAGCGCGAACTTTGCTGCATTCAAAAGCTTGATGGCTAGACGACGGCCAACTTTCATTTGACCTTCGTCAAAAGCTGCATCGGTACCTAGACGAGCTGAGGCTGCCCAGTAGCGAACCGCATCTGCACCGTGATTATCAATCGGCTCGGCAGGAACAACTACGTTGCCCTTTGACTTTGACATCTTCTTTCGATCAGGGTCAAGAATCCAACCGGAGATAGCCGCGTTCTTCCAAGGCAACTGACCGTGCTCTTGCTCACCACGAAGTAGCGATGAGAACAACCAGGTGCGAATGATGTCTTGGCCCTGTGGTCGAAGATCGTATGGGAATACCTTGGCAAATTTCTCTGGGTCTTCAATCCAGCCACCGGCAAGTTGTGGAGTAAGGGAAGATGTCGCCCAAGTGTCCATGATGTCCATCTCGCCAATAAAGCCGCCAGCAATTCCGCGCTGTGACTCCGTAAATCCGGCAGGAACATCTGATGATGGATCAACCGGCAGAGATTCGATGGCCGGAACTAGGGGAGCGTCGTAGTTTGCTTCACCGTTTGCATCTAGCGAGTACCAAACCGGAATCGGCACACCAAAGAAGCGCTGGCGCGAAATCAACCAGTCGCCGGTTAGGCCATTAACCCAGTTTTCAAAACGCACACGCATGAAATCTGGAACAAAGTTTAATTCTTTTCCAAGTGCGATTAGTCGATCGCGGAGATCTGCATCACGGCCACCGTTGCGGATGTACCACTGGCGAGTAGAAACAATCTCAAGAGGCTTGTCACCTTTTTCGAAAAACTTCACATCGTGAGTGATCGGCTTTGGCTCGCCAATCATGTCGCCAGATTCCTGCAACAACTCAACAATGCGCTGCTTTGCCGAGAAGATGGTCTTGCCTACAAGTTCAGCGTAAATTTCTTTGCCACGAGCAGAAACAATTGCATCCGGCATCTCTTCAATGATGCGGCCGTCCCAGCCAATGATTGCGCGGTTAGGAAGGTCAAGTTCACGCCACCAAATGATGTCGGTCACGTCACCAAAGGTACAGATCATTGCGATACCTGAACCCTTGTCAATCTGGGCAAGGCGATGTGCAACCACTGGCACTTCAACGTCAAATAGAGGTGTCTTTACGGTCTTACCGAAAAGGTGCTTGTAGCGGTCATCCTCAGGGTTGGCAACCAGAGCAACACACGCAGGCAAAAGTTCTGGGCGAGTAGTTTCGATGTAGACCTTGCCATCAGGCCAAATTTCAGAATCAACGTCGAAACCAACCTTGTGATACGCGCCAGGCTGCTCACGGTCTTCAAGTTCAGCCTGAGCCACTGCAGTGCGGAAAGTTACGTCCCAAAGAGTTGGAGCCATTGACTGGTATGCCTCGCCACGAGACAAGTTGTTCAAGAATGCTTTTTGTGAAACGGCAATCGCCGCCGGTGAAATGGTCTGGTAGGTCTGTGTCCAGTCAACTGAAAGCCCAAGCTTGCGCCAAAGGTTTTCAAACTGCTTCTCATCTTCTACTGTCAGCACATCGCAAAGCTCTATAAAGTTGCGGCGAGAAATAGGAATCTGATCAGCCGCTTTAGAAGACTTGTTGTCGCCACCCTCGAATGGCGGCTTGAAGCCTTCAACGTAAGGAAGGCTTGGATCGCAGCGAACGCCATAGTAGTTCTGCACTCGACGCTCAGTAGGCAGTCCGTTGTCATCCCAACCCATTGGGTAGTAAACCTCAAAGCCGCTCATGCGCTTGAAGCGTGCAACAACATCGGTGTGGGTGTAGCTAAATACGTGACCTACGTGCAGGGAACCCGATGCTGTCGGAGGTGGTGTGTCAATGGAGTAGATGGCCTCTCGATTTGCCTCACGGCGAAAGCGGTAAACCCCGTCGTTCTCCCAGACCAGACCCCACTTTTCCTCAAGACCCTCTACCGAAACCTTTTCAGGTGCGTCGGCAGGGGCCAGGATGTGGCTTGAGAAGCTGGTTGGGGCAGTATTCACGCTGAAAGTCTCCAAGAAAGGGGTTTGTAACAGGTTAACATTAGATACGGAAACCCTTTTGCCTGACTGCCCAGAAAGCCGTGCATGTACCCAAAGAACCACGATTCAACTTCGCCAGCGCGCGAGGGCGTGAACCCTAGCCCAAGCTTTCCGGCGGTTGAGCAGCAGATTCTGGACTTTTGGGCCAAAGATGGCACTTTTCAGGCTTCGATTGATCAGCGCAGCGCCGAAAACGCCGAGGAATTCGTCTTTTATGACGGCCCTCCTTTCGCAAATGGCCTTCCGCACTACGGTCACCTTCTTACCGGCTATGCCAAAGACATGGTGCCGCGCTTCAAGACCATGCAGGGCTACCGAGTAGAACGTCGTTTTGGTTGGGATACCCATGGTCTGCCAGCTGAGGTAGAGGCTGAGCGTCAACTAGGTATTTCAGGTCGTCCAGAGATCGAGAAATACGGCATCGACAAGTTCAATGCTTATTGCAAGACATCGGTGTTGAAGTACACAGAAGACTGGCGCGCGTACGTGACGCGACAGGCTCGCTGGGTAGATTTTGATAATGACTACAAGACTCTAGATACCAATTACACCGAGAGTGTGCTTTGGGCATTTAGTGAACTTTATAAGAAGGGCCTGATCTACGAAGGCTTCAAGGTGTTGGCATACTGCTGGCGCTGTGAGACTCCGCTGTCGAATCACGAACTGCGCATGGACGATGAGGTTTATAAGAATCGTCAGGACCAAACACTAACAGCGACATTCCCAATTTCAGCGGGGCAGAAGCTTGAGGGTGTTCGCCTCCTTGCTTGGACTACAACTCCTTGGACTTTGCCAACTAACTTTGCGCTCGCCGTAGGGCCGAAGATTGAATACGCAGTTGTGCCGGCCGGTGCTGCAGGTGCGGGCGATGGTGGCGTTGCCGGGACTAAATACTTGTTGGCCAAGACGCTAGTTGGTGGTTATGCGAAGGATCTTGGTTACGAAAGCGCCGAAGAAGCAACCGCTGCAATTACCGAGACTCACCTAGGTGCTGCGCTAGCCGGAATTAAATACGACCGCTTGTTTGACTATTACGTTGATCCAGAAAAATTTAACACCGATAACGCTTGGCAGGTATTAGTTGATGACTATGTAGGCGATGGCGACGGCACTGGAATCGTGCACCAGGCTCCTGCTTACGGTGAAGATGACCAAAGAGTCTGTAACGATGCAGGTATTCCAACCTACGTTTCCATTAATGAACGAGGCGAATTTAATTCGATCATTACCGATTTTGAAGGCCAGCACGTATTTGAAGCCAACAAACCAATATCTCAGTACCTAAAGGCAGCGGGTCGCGTTCTTCGTCAAGCTTCATACGAGCACTCCTACCCACACTGCTACCGCTGCAAGAACCCACTGATTTACAAAGCGGTTTCATCATGGTTTGTTGAAACCACAAAACTTCGTGATCGCATGTTGGAACTCAATCAAGAAATTGATTGGACTCCGGATCACACCAAAGATGGATCGTTTGGTAAGTGGCTAGAAAACGTGCGCGACTGGGCAATTAGTCGAAACCGATTCTGGGGTGCACCAATTCCAGTATGGAAATCAGACGACCCAAACTACCCACGTATTGACGTGTACGGCTCTATGGAAGAGCTCGAGCGCGACTTTGGCGTGCGCCCATCAGATTTCCACCGCCCGGTAATTGATGAGCTAACCCGCCCTAACCCAGACGACCCAACTGGCAAGTCAACTATGCGTCGCGTTCCCGAGGTTTTGGACTGCTGGTTTGAATCCGGCTCAATGCCATTCGCCCAGTCTCACCACCCGTTCGAAAACCGCGAATGGTTTGAAACCCACAACCCGGGCGACTACATCGTTGAATATGTTGGCCAGACTCGAGGCTGGTTCTATACCCTGCACGTTCTTTCGACTGCACTGTTTGATCGTCCAGCGTTTAAGTCAGCAATTTCACATGGAATTATTTTGGGCAACGATGGGCAGAAGATGTCAAAGTCTTTGCGCAATTATCCAGATGTAAATGAAGTATTTGATCGTGACGGCGCAGATGCAATGCGTTGGTTCTTGCTGTCGAGTCCAATTCTTAGAGGTGGAAACTTAGTTGTCACCGAACAGGGTATTCGCGAGGGTGTGCGTCAGGTTCTGCTACCACTTTGGAATACCTGGTATTTCTTCTCCCTTTACGCAAACGCGTCAAACTACGAGGCCAAGTGGTCAACCGCCAGCACCGATCTACTTGACCGCTACCTTTTGTCGAAGACTCATGACTTGGTGAACGAAGTAGAAGCCCACCTCAACAAGTTTGATTCTTACTCTGCAGCAGCCAGCCTTCGTGATTTTGCTGATGTCTTGACCAACTGGTACGTGCGTCGTTCGCGCGACCGATTCTGGGAAGGTTCAACAGAAGCATTTGACACTCTTTACACAGTGCTTGAAATTGTTTCACGCGTAGCGGCTCCGCTACTGCCAATGGTGTCTGAAGAAATTTGGCGTGGACTAACCGGCGGTAGAAGTGTTCACTTGGAATCTTGGCCGGATGCAAGCCAGCTACCGCACGATGCAGGCCTTGTAGAGGCTATGGATCAGGTAAGAACTGTTTCATCTGTTGCATCAAGTTTGCGCAAAGCATCTGGTTTGCGAGTGCGTTTGCCGCTTGCCAAGTTAACCGTGGTGACTAAGAACGTTTCCGGTCTCGAGCAGTTCGCAGAAATTATTGCTGATGAATTGAATGTGAAGTCCGTGCAGCTGGTTGAACTATCGCTAGATTCAACCACCGAGTTCGGTGTTATCAAGCGACTTACTGTGAACTCGCGTGCTGCAGGTCCAAGAATTGGAAAGAACGTTCAGGCAATTATTCAGGCTGCTAAATCTGGTGACTGGTCAGAAGTAGATGGTGTCGTCGTGGTTGGCGGTATTGCGCTAATCGAGGGCGAGTACGAAATTGATTTAGTTGCTGACACATCTGCTGGAGTAGATGGAGAAGTCAC
>JBFYON010000072.1:0-12644 GCA_041303755.1 Micrococcales bacterium
GATCCGCCGTTAAGACTTTCTTTAACTTGTCACTAAATTCTTGAACATCGTCAGGTTGAAATAGGTAGCCGTTGTCACCGTCGTGAACCAGGTGCGGCAGAGCCATGGCATCTGCAGCAACGACTGGTCGTCCTGAGGCCATAGCCTCCATGGTCGCGATGCTTTGCAATTCGGCAATCGACGGCATAGCAAAAACCGTGGCACGCTCATAAGCCTTTGGAAGCTCTTCTTCGGTGATGTGACCTAGGAATTTAACCTGCTTGGCAATACCCAGCTCCATTGCCAGATTCTCTAGGTATTTGCGTTCGCCACCGTCACCAACAATTTCTACTTGGGTGTTCAATTTCTTAGGCAACATGGCTACTGCTTTTAGCAAATTATGAATGTGCTTCTCGTAGTCCAAGCGACCCAAAAAGAGAACTCGTGGCTCCTTGTTGGAAGTTGGCGTGGCATTAGCAAACTTTGATGCATCAATTCCACAACTGATTGCCAGGACGTCTTCTACGCCGGCAGCCTGCTCCAACAGATTCGCAGCTCTTCTGGTTGGAGTGGTGATGAAATCAACTTGCTTAAGCACTCGACCGGCATCTGCCCAAGCCATTTTCATGGCCGCTTTCTCGAGGAACTTAGGAATAATCACCGAGTACTTGATTAGGTTCTCAGGCATGATGTGATTGGTGGCAAGCAGACGAATGTTTTGCGCTTTTGCACTCTGCACCATGTATCGCCCCATGATCAGGTGGGACTGGATGTGTACGGCATCGGGTTTGACTCGGCGCATGATTTCATCGGTCTTGCGCTTCAGAGTAAATGGCCAAACGTATCGAAGTGTCTTGTGCTGCGGAAGTTTATAACTTTTGATTCGGTGAACAGTCATGGCCTGTCCATCGTGAATCTCAGTGAAGGCGCCGTGGCTGCTATCAAAGGCAGCAGCAACGATGTGTACGTCGTGCCCATGGCGGCTTAATCCGGCTGCTAGGCGCTCTGCAAAGCGGGCTGCACCGTTGATGTCTGGTGGAAAAGTGTCACAGCCAATGACGATTGTCAGCGGCTTAGGCGCCGCAGGACTTGAAGCAGGGGTCAAGGTCATGCCTTTTTTTAGGGGAAGGTGGCTGGGATAACCCAACGGGATAATTTTACCCCTTAGACGGCTTGTGCATTAGCTCGGGATGCACTTTGGAAAGCAGATACACCCCAATAACGGCCACTAGGGCGCTGAGCCCAAAGCCGATAATGACCGGCAGGCTGGCCGCTGTGGCCTCTCCCAGAATCACGATTCCAATGCTCACGGCAACCAATGGGTCAATCACTGTAAGACCGGCAATCACCAGATCAGGTGGTCCAGAGGCATAGGCGTTTTGAACGAACCAGCTACCTAGGGCCACCGCTCCCAGCAGGGCTACTAGACAGGCAATGGTTAGCCACTCAAAATCACCCTGGTAAATGCGCTGAATTACGACCTTGGCCAGAGTAGCCACGAAGCCGTATAAAACCCCTGCCCCAACCACATAGGTTAGAGCCTTGGCTTTCTGGCCAATAGTAAAGAACAGGGCTGCAAACAGGGCCAAAATGACGCCTAGGACGCCTAGAACCTCGCGAAGGCGGTCATCATTGAGAACCGTTTCGTTGGCTACTCCAGAGGCCATGGCCACAAAAGCAGCAATTCCCAGGGTTGACAGCGAGATTGCCAAAATTGTGCCCCTGTTTAGCCGAGTTTTTGTGACCTTTGCGTTTACCAACGAGGTAATTACCAGAGCTATCGCCCCAATCGGCTGCACGACGATTAGCGGCGCGAGCGATAGTGAGCCCAGCTGAAGAATAATTCCAAGGCCCATGAACGCCGTCCCGGAAAGCCATCGGGGTTTGACCAGCAGCGAGGCCAATTGCTTGATTGACAGCGATCCTCGGCCCTTGACTGC
The DNA here is from genome assembly GCA_041303755.1 of Micrococcales bacterium. Taxonomy (GTDB): domain Bacteria; phylum Actinomycetota; class Actinomycetes; order Actinomycetales; family Microbacteriaceae; genus Rhodoluna. Next base: position 1,920 of record JBFYON010000072.1, read on the forward strand.
GGGCTTTTTTAGGGCCTTGGGTCCGGTTCCCGAAACAGCATCGTTTTGAAACTGGGCGCCAAAAGCAAGGGCCACGGCCGCCAAAACGGCTAGAAAAATTGCGAGTGCGCGGGCATCAACGCCGGGGCCGTAGGCCACCAAATCCAGTTCACTACCCAATAACATCTCTACTCGACTTTATCTTGGCCCCTACCGGTTTGGGCTGAGGCAAAGGGGTAAATTTGCTAGGTGCCTATTCGACCAATCTGTATCACCGGTGAGCCGGTTCTCCACACTCCAGCTAAGCCAGTGGATGTGTTTGATGACGAACTTAGAACACTGGTTGCTGACATGTACGAAACCATGGACAAGGCTCCTGGGGTTGGCCTGGCTGCCCCGCAGATTGGCGTTGGCTTGCGAGTATTCACCTACGATTACCCCGATGATGAAGGCAATGAGCGCCGAGGCGTGATCATCAATCCAGTTTTGGAACTGGGACCAATCAGCGAAGAGCCTGCCGATGAAGATACTGAAATTGAAGGGTGCCTTTCAGTTCCAGGAGAGCGCTTTCCACTTAAGCGAGCTGAGTTCGTGAAAATTAGCGGCGTTGATCTGGAACAGAAAAAAGTCGAGATTTCGGCCGAAGGTTGGTTTGCCAGAATTTTCCAACATGAGTTTGATCACTTAGACGGCAAGCTCTACGTGGACAGACTCGCGGAACCTTGGAAAGAGATATCAGCCGACATCATTTCGGATAACGGTTGGGGTAAGCCTGGGTTAAGTTGGCTGCCCGGTCGCGATAATTTAGACGCTTAGTTTGTAGCGCTCGAGACTAAATCCCAAACAGCAGTCTTAGCAAACCAGCAACTAATGCTGAAGCAGCAACCATGACCACAAATGGTGCTTTGAAGTAAAGCAAAATTGCCGCCACTCCAATTGCCGGAATTCTTGCGTCAAACTGCAATTCTCCAGATCCGGTTAAGCCCTGAACTCCCAAAAGGGCCGCAAGTAAAGCAACCGTAAGCAAGCCGGCAACTCTGGAAACTATCGGATTATTTAAGACGGAATTCGGCACCAAGAATCCCAGGATTTTCCAAGAGTAAACGAGAACACTCGCGATTAAGATTCCAGCCCAAAGGGTCATTTTTTATCCCCCAGTAAATTCCAGACTCCAACGATTACTGCGGAGAGCCCTGCAAGCAAGACCGGCACACCTGCAGGTAGGAATGGAGTGGTCACGGTTGCGATAACTAAGGCAGCCGCAGCAACGGCCAGAGCTTGCCGCTCTTTGAGCCGGGGCCACAATAAACCTAGGAAAGCTGCAGCAGCCGCTGCATCAAGGCCCCAGGCCCTTGGGTCTCCGAGCGCATCACCTAGAACCGCTCCAAGCAGCGTCATCAGATTCCAAAAAACAAAGACAGCCGCTCCAGTTAGCCAGAAGCCCTTGACCTGATCCTTTATTTCTTTTTGACCCAAAGACACCGCAGCGGATTCATCTATCGTCAGCAATGCCGGAATTATTTTTCCAAGACCAACCCGGCCCAATAACGGAGCCATTCGAACCGCGTAAAAGCCGTTCCTGATGCCAAGAAGCCACGCTGAAGCAATCGCGGCGCCGATGACGGCACCGCCGCTGGCTACTCCCCCCGCCGCTGCAATCACACCCACGAAAGCAAACTGTGAGCCACCACTGAACATTAAGAGGCTCAAAACTTGGGTCTGCCAAATATCCAGGCCCGCCGCAACTGAAAGCGCGCCAAATGAAATTCCGTACACCCCGGTCGCGAACCCAACGCCGATGGATACAGATGCGACCGAAGACTGCTTAGCCATTTTTACCATCTGTGGAATTGATTGCCAAAAAGAGTTGTGCTCTAGTTGCCAAAGAGCATTTGTTCAAGATACTACTGAGCGCTTTTCGTACCCGGTAGAGCGGCAAATCTAACTTCTTTGCTATGGCTTCATCGTCTTGGCCGCTTCGAAATTCATGAAGCACACTTGTTTCGCGTTCATCCAAAGTGCCCAAGCTGACCAAAATATCTCTAAAGGAAAAAGACGTCTCTTTTGCTCGGCTGACTAGTTGAGTAAGAGAATCAAAATCTAATGAATTCTGACTTCCCATGCTGCTTCTAATCGATTTCAAGAGCTCTCCCGAATCGGAATCCAGTGTGACAAGATCGGTTGCCCCAGCCGAGACACTGGCTAACAGTAATTCGTAACTGAAGAAAGGTCCGGTAAGAATAATTGCCGGCACTTCGTTTTCAGCTGAATGGTAAAGCGGAATCAATTTCTCTATCAAAGAAATACCGTCTAATCCGCGAACACGGTGATCAACAATAAGTACGTCTAGCAACGCCTCTGGCGCGCGCTCAAGTGCAGCACTTGCGGTGTCTTCTTCAAAGACAACCTTGCAATCTTCTTGAGAGTCAATCAGCAAGCGCCTGCCAAAGCGGATGTCCTCATCAGCATCAACAATCCCAACGCGGATCTGGTCAGCCACCGAAGCTAGTTTCTATTTCCGGCCAGGTTGCGAAGTTGAGGGAAAATCGCTGAAATGGTGAAACCCACGCCAGGAACCCTTGAGGCCTCGACGCTGCCACCATAAAGGGTTGCACGCTCACGCATGGCTGTTAGGCCAGCTCCCTGAATAGTTTCAACCAACGCCCGTGCATCATCTGCAGCTGTGTAACCGGACTCTTCTGGATCTAGCGAGACTTGCGCTCGTCTGAAGGTTTCGGTGCCGTTGTCTTTAACCAAGACCTGCAAGCCCTCTTCGACCCACGAGAAATCAACTGTTACAGTTGTGCCGACAATACAGTGCTTCTTAACATTCTCTAGCGAATCAAAAACAATTCGATAAATTGCAAGCCCAGCACCCTCCGAAATTTGAAAGCGTGGTCCTTCATGTGAAATTCCAACGCTGTAACCAAATTCTCGATACGTAATTGCCAACGCTTCCAACTCTTCGAGACCTGGAGGTGCAGCCGAAACGGAATGTGACTTATTTAACATGTCATAAAGTCTGCGCAGTTCAGCATGTGCCGCTCTAGCGCTGCTCGCGACTCGCTCAAGCGAACGCATTGCTGAAGCCGGATCGGCCTTGGCGGCATAGGCCCCGCCCTCTGCTTGCGAGATAACCGCCGTGACCTTCTGAATGGTTAACTCATTGATGTCACGTGCGATTTCAAATCGTTCATTCTGTTCTGCAACTTCAAGCGATAATTTTGCCTGCGTGTCGGAAGATAAAGCACGGTCGAATTCTGTACCCACATAAACCTCGTAGGTAATCGCTAGCCTGCCTAGCAACCAAAAAAGAATGTTTGCTGAAATTACCAAAAGGGCTGTAACGCTGAACGCGGTGGTCTTGGCCTGTTCAGTCAGCAGGTTCAATCCATAGATTGTTTCGTTAGCAGCGGCACCAAAAGTGTTGAACCAAGTTACGACCAGACCTGAAAGTATGGTCAGCGCCAGCGAGATGAAATACCAAGCCTTGGCAGCGAAGGCCGCGGTAAGAAACAGTGAGAAAGCCGCTCCAAGTCCGCCAGCCAAAGGCGTCAATCCAAGAGAAAGTTCAACAGCTGTCCCAATAAGAACCAAGCTGATGCTCAGCGGAGGAAGTTTGGCGGCGAAAACAATTGAAAGAGCAATTATTGAGCTAGCTAGTAGCCCAAGATACCCCTGCGCCACGGTGTCGATTCCACCAAAAAATAGCAAGGCAAATGCCGCAATAGTAGAAGATGAGAGCCATTTGTGGTCTTGGATCCAACGTATCAACGTGGCCTCCAAATCATTGAAAAACAGTGGCTCCCCGGCTTGGACTCGAACCAAGAACCTATCGGTTAACAGCCGATTGCTCTGCCAATTGAGCTACCGAGGAATGTTGATTTAGCAACTGGACTACATTACCAAAGATTTGGAGACGCATTGTGCTTGCCTCTAATTTGCTTGAAGATACGCAGGCCAGTAGGCGGATTAGTAGCCCAGATTTGGGTCCACTAGGCCAACCCACCCCTCACCAGAAGCAAAAGCTCGAACATTCTCTTGAATCCGCTGCGAGAAGAGCCTGACTACCTGTGCTCGGGTGTCAGCTGTGTGCGGGGTAATAATCACATTAGGGGCGCTCCATAGCGGATGCCCGTCAGGCAAAGGCTCAGGGTCTGTAACATCCACCGCGGCGCCGGCAATTACTCCACTTGCCAATGCTTCGACGAGGTCATCCGTCACCACCATGGGCCCTCTAGCCACATTCACTAAATATGCGGTCTGCTTCATAAGGGCAAATTTCCCGGCATCAAACAGATGGGTTGTTTGCTGAGTTAGGGCGGCAGCCAGAATAACTAAGTCAGCCTGCCTAAGGTGACTGTCCAAGTTTTCAAAAGAAACGGTTTGAGCTGCACCAGCCAAAGGAACTGGCTTGTTTCTGACCACTGTAATTTCTGCTCTGAAAGGCGCGAGCAACTGAATCAATTCCTCAGTAATTCCACCTCCGCCAAAAATTAGCACGTTACTGTCATACAGAGAATCAGCAAACCTTCTTCCCCATGTTTGAGCTCTAACTCTTTCGGGGATAATTCGCATCAAGGCTAGCGAGAGAGCAAGAGCATGCTCGGCAACGGGTTCACGGTAAGAGCCTTTTGCAGAGGTGAACCTAATTGGACGCCTAATAATTTCAGCGAACGCGTCGACCCCAGCAAAAGGCAACTGCACCCATTCAAGCTGTGGGTTTGCATCAAGAATTTTCGCCAAAGCCTCAGGTTGAGAATAATCCAACCAAATGAGACCTCTGACGTTTGAAGACATTGGGACTACCTGGGCGCCCGCTGCCTCTGCTGCCGCGAGGTATTCGGGAAACGCCTTGGGCTCAATTGCTATTTGGATCAATTAAATCCCCTGTAGCTTTCTTCGTTCTGCTTCTAGTTCAACTAAAGAACGCTGAATCTCAGCAGACTTTGCCAGATCATCAACCACATCGCTTCGCTTGAGCAGGGAAAGTAGGTTGGCTTTCTCATGCTCTAATGCATTTATCAATGCTCGTGCAATCACGCCTTGGCCATACTTGACTAAATCTTCCTCTGTTTTTGCCGGCAGGGCTTGAGCAGCAATCGCCCTGAGCTGTGAATGCAGTTCTGCCGGAGTCGCTCCGCCAATAACATTTAGCCAATCCGCTGAACCCAATGAGACCATCCCGCTGCCGATGGCCTCCAAGATTGCATTATGAGCCGGCGCACTAAAGCCATCGCGAACGATTCTGATGAGCTGCTCCTGATTGAATGATGCAGGAACCTGCACAAGCACTTCTAGTACTTGACGTTCGAACCTCGTGATTGGATCACTGAGATTTGGTTCTGGGAAGCCAGTTAAGTCCTGAGTTGTATTTTCAATACCAGCATTTGTTCCGGATTCAAGGCTGGTACTGGAGACGTTATCTCTGCGTAAATCTTGCACAGCATCTGATTTTGCTTCTCTGCCAGCTGCGTCAACTAGAGCAGCAACCTCATTGCCGCCTAGATTAACCCAACCTGCAAGTTCACGAATGTAGGCCGGTCGCATTGCTGAATCCCTAATTGCGGCGACAACAGGAGCGGCGGCACGCGCAGCACCAACGCGTCCCTCGATTGTGGCCAGATCAAACTTTGAAATTTTTTGCTTGATCGCAAATTCAAAAAGAGGCTTCTTATTCTCAATCATTTGCAACACTGCTTCGTCGCCCTTTTCACTTCTCAGGTCACAGGGATCAAGACCATCAGGCCCAACGGCAACATAAGTTTGAGCGGAGAATTTATGTGAATCATTGAACGCACGCATTGCTGCCTTTTGGCCGGCGGCGTCCGGGTCGAAAGTAAAGATAACCTCAGCCGGAGTGTCTTTTTCGGCAGAGAGCATGCGATTCAATAATCTAATGTGCTCATCGCCAAAAGCTGTTCCGCAAGTGGCTACCGCTGTGGTTATTCCAGCCAGGTGGCAAGCCATGACATCTGTATATCCTTCAACAACCACGACCCGCTGCTGTTTTGAAATATCTTTCTTAGCCAAATCAATTCCATAAAGCACCGATGACTTGTGATAAACCAAAGTGTCGCTGGTATTCAAGTACTTGGGGCCCTGATCGTCATCAAAGAGTTTTCTGGCGCCGAAACCAATTACTTGGCTCGTGGAGTCGCGGATGGGCCAAATCAAACGCCCGCGGAATTTGTCATAGGCCCCTCGATCACTTTTAGTTGCTAGCCCGGCAGTGACAAGCTCGTCAATGCTGAAACCAAGCTTCTTAAGCTGATCCGTAAGGTTACTCCAGCCCTTTGGCGCGAACCCAACACCAAATAGTTCGGCAGCGGTCTTGTCAAAACCACGCCCCTTTAGAAAATCTCTACCTGGGATGGCGTCATCTGTCATCAGCTGCGATTGGTAATACGCAGCGGCTGCTGTGTTTGCTTCCAGAATTCTTGAGCGCTGACCCTGATCTGGAGCAGATCCCCCATCTTCGTAGGTAAGTTCAAAACCAACTCTGCTGGCCAGCTTCTCAACAGCCTCGTAAAAACTTATCGATTCAATTTGCTGAACGAATTTATAGACATCGCCGCCTTCGCCGCAACCAAAACAGTGATAGAAACCCTGCATAGGCCTGACGTTAAAAGAAGGGGACTTTTCGTCGTGAAAAGGACAAAGACCCTTTAGCGAACCAACACTGGCGTTCTTTAGAGAGACGTACTCACCAACCACATCGGCAATGTTTACGCGAGACTTGACCTCTTCGATGTCTCTAGCCCTGATTTTCCCCGCCATGGCTTTATCCTAGGCCTATCAAAATGAAGGACCTTTGACCACTAGTCGATTGTGCAGTGTTATGGCACTTTGATCAGTTAACGAAGCAACTTGGTCGACTACCACGCGGTGCTTCTCAAGATCACTCTTTGCCCTCGACCAAGCTCCGGTGCAATAAACATCAAGATGCTCACCATTCGCCGCCAAAAGTGCATCAGCCAGTTCAGAAAGCAATTCCCGTTGCCACTCGTAAATAGGACGCCTTGACTCGTGCGACATAAGAAAGGCTGAGACGATTCCCTTGAGTACCGCAATTTCAGCCCTAACCTTTGCCGGCACTTCAATGCGAGCTCCAAATCTTGCCATCGATTCAGCAGGCGAGGCATCAACGATTGCATCGATTGTTTGACTAACAAAACGACCGATCAGATCACTCGCTAAATTCTTAAGTCCGCCAAGAGTCTCCGCTGTGCGAGTAAATTGTGTTGGCCAATTTGGTAGGGCTCGCAGATTTCCAAGCGCCTCAGCAAGTTCTGTGCTGGAGTAAACATCGGAGTTCCACTCACTAATCTTCACAATCAGTTCAGCCTCGGTGGCTGGATCGGCAAGTTCATCTAGCTTTATGTATCCAGAAACGATTGCATCTTCGAAGTCGTGCACCGAGTAGGCGACGTCATCAGAGAAATCCATCACCTGAGCCTCAACGCTTTTCATTCTGGCAGGTGCGTTCATGCGCATCCATGAATAGATCTCAAGGTCATCTTCGTACACACCAAACTTGATTGAGTGCTCCCTCATCTGCCCCGCATCAGCGAGAGTCCATGGGTACTTGCAAGCGGCATCAAGACTTGCTCGCGTTAGGTTTAGACCAATGCTGGTTCCATCGCTCAAAAAAACCTTTGGTTCAATTCGAGTCAACAAACGCAATGTTTGAGCGTTTCCCTCGAATCCGCCAATTTCCATAGCCCAGTCGTTCAAACCTTTCTCACCGTTGTGACCAAACGGTGGGTGTCCTAAATCATGAGCTAGGCACGCCATATCAACAATGTCTGCATTCAAACCAAGGTCTATGGCCATCTCGCGGCCAATCTGAGCAACCTCAAGTGAATGCGTCAATCTTGTGCGAGCAAAATCGCCTCCGCTAGGTGACAGCACCTGAGTTTTAGCGCCCAATCTTCTTAGGGCAGAGGAATGCAAGACTCTAGCTCTATCCCTAGCAAATTCACCCCGATGAGTATTTGCGCGCCTGCTCTCGGCTAAGAAACGTTCCCGATCAAAATCGGTGTAGCCATCTTCAAAAGTATTTCTCTCCATTAGCCGCCAGACACTCCTAGTTCGGCCTCTTGAAGAACACTTCTCTGATCGCCAACGAGTTCTCGAGATTGCAACCAATTCTCTGGAAGCGCACAGACCTTGGCTCCCCCGAGTCTGCCGCGTGGTCCCTCAGCTTCTTCACCCGGATATGGCAGACTGCGATCCAAAGTAGCCAGGATGTCATCCATGTGAGACAGCGATTCAACCTGCGACAGTGCAGCTCGGAACTCTCCGCCTACTGGATAACCTTTGAAATACCAGGCCACGTGTTTTCTAATATCCCTGCAGGCATGCACTTCACTTTCAAAAAATTCAACTAGTAATTCAGCATGGCGCTTGAAGGCATCTGCAACCTCGCCAAGATTTGGCTGGATTGGATTAATTGCCGCATCGGAATTTGGGTTGTTTAGGTATTCATCAAAAGCTGCTTGCAGGTCACCGAATAACCAGGGCCTACCCAAGCAACCACGGCCAACAACTACCCCATCAACGCCGGTCTCACGCATCATTCGGATTGCGTCGCCGGCAGACCAGATGTCACCATTTCCGAGTACTTGCACATCCGGCAAAGCCTCGCGGAGTTCAGCGATCGCAGCCCAGTCAGCTTTTCCTGAATAGTAGTCAGCGGCTGTTCGACCGTGCAGAGCAACGGCTGTTACACCGGCGTCTCTAGCCGCCTTGCCAGCCTCGATAAAAGTCAGGTGATCGGAATCTATTCCCTTGCGCATTTTTATGGTCAGAGGAATCTCTCCTGCGGCCTTAACTGCAGCTGTGACTATTGATGCAAACAGATCTTCTTTCCAAGGCAATGCGGCGCCGCCGCCCTTACGCGTCACCTTTGGCACTGGGCAGCCGAAATTTAAGTCGATATGATCGGCACGATTCTCTGCTACCAACATCGTCACTGCTTCTGCAATGGTTTTTGGATCCACACCGTACAACTGAACGGACCTAATGTCCTCTGACGAGTGATGGCCAACGAGCCTAAGTGATTCTTCGGTTCTTTCAACTAAAGCGCGAGATGTGACCATTTCGGAAACGTAAAGACCGCCACCAAATTCGCGACAGAGTCTTCTAAACGCAGTGTTGGTTATTCCCGCCATCGGAGCGAGCACAACTGGCGTAGCTATGGCTAATTTGCCATACTGCAATGCCGGTTTAGTAGCCGCCGATGTCATGCTGAATTAGACCCTTTAACTACGAGACTAGTTTTGCGCCAAGATACTCACGCAACTTACTCAACGAAACACGTTCCTGCTGCATAGTGTCGCGCTCTCGAACGGTAACTGCTTGATCCTCAAGAGTTTCAAAATCAACAGTTACGCAGAATGGTGTTCCGATTTCATCCTGGCGACGGTACCGGCGACCAATTGCGCCTGAATCATCAAAGTCAATGTTCCAATAGCCACGCAATTCCTGGGCAAGATTTCTTGCAACCGGAGATAGGTCTTCGTTTCTAGACAAAGGCAGGATTGCAACCTTTACAGGTGCCAGGCGATAGTCAAGACGCAATACTGTTCTTACGTCTACCCCGCCCTTGGTGTTTGGCGCCTCGTCTTCGGCATAGGCATCCACTAAGAACGCCATGAGAGATCGGGTAAGTCCTGCGGCTGGCTCAATAACGTATGGAGTCCAACGCTCGTTTTTATTTTGATCAAAGTAGCTGAGATCCGCCCCTGATTCACGTGAATGAGTGGTTAGGTCAAAATCAGTTCGATTTGCAATACCTTCCAGCTCACCAAACTCACTGCCGGGGAAGCCAAATTTGTATTCAATGTCAACAGTTCGCTTTGAATAGTGAGAAAGTTTTTCCTTTGGGTGTTCAAAAATTCTCAGGTTGTCTGGGTTGATGCCAAGATCTGTGTACCAGTTCATGCGCTGTTCAATCCAATAGTCGTGCCACTCTTCATCGGTGCCAGGTTCTACAAAGAATTCCATTTCCATTTGCTCAAACTCGCGGGTGCGGAAGATAAAGTTTCCGGGAGTTATCTCGTTTCGGAATGATTTACCTATTTGCCCAATACCAAACGGTGGCTTCATGCGCGATGCGCCTAATACGTTGGCAAAGTTAACGAAAATACCCTGGGCTGTTTCAGGTCGAAGATAGTGCAGGCCTTCTTCTGCAGCCACAGGGCCTAGAAAGGTTTGAAGGAGGCCGTTGAAAGCCTTTGGCTCGGTCCAGCTATTCTTACCACCGCAATTTGGACACGCGATGTCATTCATTGATTCTGGCGCACGGCCCTTCTTCTCTTCAAAGGCCTCTTCCAAGTGATCTTGGCGAAAGCGTTTGTGACAAGAAGTACATTCAATTAGAGGATCTGAGAATTCGCGTACGTGCCCAGATGCTTCCCATACTTTTCGGGGCAAAATGACTGAAGAGTCAAGGCCAACTATATCTTCACGGCTCTGCACCATTGTTCGCCACCATTGGCGCTTGATGTTTTCTTTGAGCTCAACACCAAGGGGCCCATAGTCCCAAGCGGAACGGCTACCGCCGTAGATTTCGCCGGCCTGGAAAACAAAGCCGCGGCGCTTGGCCAATGAAATAACTGAATCTAGACGATTTGGGGTAGCCACTTAAACTCCTTGCCCAAGCTGGATGCCTGGCACTTGTTCGAAGTTCTAAGTCTACTTTGATGAGGCGCGTTTTGGCTTGTCTACTGCACCGCCAAA
>JBFYON010000073.1:0-16642 GCA_041303755.1 Micrococcales bacterium
GAATACGCACGCCAAGAGGGCTACGACGTATCCGAAACAGAAGAAAAGCAAGGGAGCGGTGCGTAATGGCCGAATTTGATTGCGAAGAAACTAAACGTCACGTTCACGAGTATTTGCACAATGAATTATCGGAGCAGGAGCTGACAGAAATAACGGCTCATCTAGCAAACTGCGATAGTTGCGAGGGTGACTATGACGTCGAGAACACCATTAATAACGTGGTCAGTCGCGCTTGTGCAGATATGCCACCGCAAGAATTAGCAGACGCAGTTATGGGAAGAATTCGCGATATCCAAAACGGAGTCTCGCACTAAAGGTCTACCTGTTTATTCAGGTACTGGTATTTCTAACCATTCGTACCAGCCGCGGTTCAACACCAACCAGGCAATTAGCCCGTGGCCAACTTGACCAGGCAAACCGGCATCTGAGGTTTCGATTTCAAGATTCCAACCCTCGTGTTCCACGAGTGGCCTAAAACAATCTACAAACGGAACGCCGCGTCTTGCGGCAACATCTTCAAACCCCGATGCCAAGTGCTCGACCTCGCTGTTTAGTTCTTTGTTTCGATGCGGGGTAGGGCCGACTAAAAATGATTCAATGCCGGCACGTTTTGCCTCATCAATGATTGTTGCAATGTTTAGGCGACTTCTAGATATGGAAATACCAGCAGCCGGATCATGATTGCTTAGTGCAATCACCAATCTATTCTCGGTTTCCGCACTGAATCTTCTTTGCACCTCTGACTGCCAGCGCTCGGCCAACATAGATGTTGTTTCATCAGGTGCAGGAAGTGCGTAGAAATCTATCCTTGGAAACTCACTTGGGGTTTTTGAGGTCACTCGACCTATCCAACCCATTCCCTTTGGATCACCAGCGGCAGAGACAATGCCATCGCCCAAAATGACGATGCGCACATCGCGCCGAGTTTGCTCCTGCATAACTAGATGCTGAACGCGCGCTCGATTAGGTCTGCCTGCTCAACTGCGTGACGCTTTGCCGATCCCGTTGCCGGCGATGCACTAGCTGGGCGAGATACCAACTTGGCAACTTGACCATTCATGTAGCGCGGCAAGAACAAACCGATGTAGGTCCAAGGTCCTTGGTTAGCAGGCTCATCCTGTACCCAAACAAGTTCAGCATTTGGATATTGGGCGTAAGTCGCCTTAATTTCATCTACCGGTGTTGGGTAGAGCTGCTCCACGCGAACGATTGCGGTGGTTCCATCGTTGCGCTTTTGCGCTTCTGCCAACAGATCCCAGTAAACCTTGCCTGAGCAGAACAAGACGCGCTTAACGTTGTTCTTGTCGAGGCCCTGCTGGTCATCAATCACCGGCTGGAAGGTTCCGTTAGTGAACTCTTCAACCGGAGAAGATGCAGCCTTGAGGCGAAGCATGGACTTAGGAGTGAATACAATCAACGGGCGCTTAGGGTTCGAGTATGCCTGACGACGCAGCAAGTGGAAGTGCGATGCAGGTGTCGAAGGCTGAGCTACTGTCATGTTGTTTTCAGCACACAACTGTAGGTAGCGCTCGATACGAGCTGAAGAGTGGTCTGGGCCCTGGCCTTCGTAACCGTGCGGCAATAGCAAGACCACACCAGAGTGCTGATTCCATTTTTGCTCGGAAGATGAAATGAATTCATCGATGATGGTCTGCGCGCCGTTTGCAAAATCACCAAACTGTGCTTCCCAGAGCACAAGCGCATCTGGGTTTTCTACAGCGTAGCCATACTCGTAACCCATGGCTGCGTACTCGCTGAGGAAAGAGTCGTAGATGTAGAACTTTGCTTGGTTTGCAGAAAGATTTCTTAGTGGCATCCACTCTTGACCATTTTCACGATCGTGGAAAACAGCGTGGCGTTGAACGAAAGTTCCGCGACGGCTGTCTTGTCCTGCCATGCGAACAGTTTTTCCCTCGATCAAAAGTGAACCAAGAGCAAGAAGTTCGCCGAAGCCCCAGTCGATGCCACCTTCGCGGCTCATCTCGACTCGCTTGGTCAGCAATTGCTGCAGCTTAGGGTGCACGTGGAAACCAGCAGGCTGATTGTCATGCGCATTACCAATTAGCTCAACCATGTCTCGAGAAATTGCGGTTGCCTTCTCAATGGTTGGGTGATCACTTGCAGTGGTGCCAATACCCTCAGGGCGAGTTGGCAGCGCTGGAGCAGCAATCATTGCTTCATGAACTTCAGTAAATGCATTCTCTAGTCGAGACTGGAAACCGGTATTAGCCGCGTCAAACTCTTCACGAGTAATGTCTCCACGACCTACCAAAGACTCAAGGTACAAAGTCCTTACTGAACGCTTGGCCTCAATCAGGTTGTACATCAGTGGCTGAGTCATCGAAGGATCGTCACCTTCGTTGTGCCCGCGGCGGCGGTAGCAAATGATGTCAATAACCACGTCTTTTTTGAATTCCTGGCGGAATTCAAATGCAAGCCTAGATACGCGAACAACCGCTTCAGGGTCATCGCCGTTCACGTGGAAGATTGGAGCTTGGATTCCCTTTGCGATATCGGTCGCGTAAATTGTCGAACGTGATTCCCAAGGTGGTGTTGTAAATCCAACTTGGTTATTGATAACGATGTTGATAGTTCCGCCGGTCTTGTAACCGCGAAGTTGAGACATGTTCAAAACCTCAGGAACCACACCTTGACCGGCAAAAGCCGCGTCTCCGTGAATAACTACAGGTAGCACCGGGTACACATCGGACTTGATGGCGTCAGTTCTATCAAGTTTTGCTCGAACGATACCCTCAACTACTGGGTTGACTGCTTCAAGGTGTGATGGGTTAGCAGCCAGCGAAACGCGAACCTGCTTTCCTTCCATGTTGGTAAAGGTGCCCTCGGTACCTAGGTGGTATTTGACGTCACCTGAACCCTGAACTGTTTTGGTATCGGTGTTGCCTTCAAATTCCTTGAACACCTGACCGTAGGTTTTTCCAGCAACGTTGGTAAGCACGTTTAGACGACCGCGGTGAGCCATGCCAATTACAACTTCTTCAAGTTGGGCGTTGGCTGCCTCCTGCAAAATCTCATCAAGTGCTGCAATGGTTGACTCGCCGCCCTCTAGGCTGAAACGCTTCTGGCCAACAAACTTGGTCTGCAGGAATGTTTCAAATGCCTCAGACTCGTTTAGCTTCTCCAAAATTCGCATCTGCTCTTCGCGTGAAGGCTTTGCGTAGGGACGCTCTAGTTTGTCTTGGAACCACTTGCGCTGAGCAGGGTCCTGAATGTGCATGTATTCAACACCTACTGTTCGGCAGTAGCTGTCACGCAAAATTTTGTAGATCTCGCGGAACTCAGCCTTAGGCTTGCCACCAAATCCACCAGTCTTGTAGGTACGGTCAAGGTCCCAAAGACTTAGGCCGTGATTGAGAATATCTAGATCCGGGTGTGAACGCTGTTGGTATTCAAGCGGATCGATATCGGCCATCAAGTGACCACGCACACGATAAGCATTGATTAGTTCTTGAATGCGAGTCTCTTTTGCGCGATCGTCAGAGTCATTGCGATCAAAGTCGGTAACCCAGCGCACAGGCTCGTAGGGAATTCTTAGGTCGGCAAAAATCTCGTCGTAGAAGCCACGTTCACCTAGAAGTAGTTCGTGGATCTTCTTTAGAAATTCACCAGAACCAGCACCTTGAATAACACGGTGGTCATAGGTAGAAGTAAGTGTGATTGTTTTACTCACGCCTAGTTTTGAAAGCTGGGCGTCTGAAAGTCCTGAGAACTCCGCAGGGTAATCCAGTGCACCTGCACCAACAATGCAGCCCTGGCCCTTCATTAGTCGAGGAACAGAGTGAACAGTGCCAATTCCACCTGGGTTAGTGAGTGAAACAGTCGAACCGGCAAAGTCTCCAGCGGTCAGTTTGTTGTCACGAGCCTTTTTTACAAGTTCTTCGTATGCGGTCAAGTATTCTGCGAAATTAAGTCTTTGAGCGCGCTTTATGTTTGGAACCAAAAGTGCACGGGTGCCGTCTGGCTTAGGGATGTCAATTGCTAAACCAAAATTAATGTTTGCCGGCTGAACAACCGCTGGACTTCCGTCAACAAGGTCGTAGTAGACGTTTTGGCTTGGAAATTCTTTTAACGCACGCACAATTGCGTAACCGATGATGTGAGTGAACGAAATCTTTCCACCGCGAGTGCGTGATAGGTGGCTGTTGATCACGATTCTGTTGTCAATCAAAAGTTTTGCTGGAATCGTGCGAACTGAAGTTGCCGTTGGAACTTCAAGCGAGGCATCCATGTTTGTCGCTAGTGCTTTTGACATGCCTTTAAGAATGCTGACCTGGTCAGCTTCTTCTTCAAGAGCTGCCACATCGATGGTGTTGATTACTCCGGTTACTGGAGCCTGGGCAGGAATTGGCTGCGGCTTTGCCTCGACTCGAGTGGTCTTGGCAATTACCTGTTCGTTCGAAGCAGTACTAGCCGGAGCTGCTGGAGCGACTGGTGCCGCTGGCGTAACCGGAACTGCTGGAGTGGCCGGTGCTGCCGGTTGGATTGCGACCGGTCCGGTGGTGGCATGAGGTGTCTCGGTTGGTTTGTAGTTCTCTAGAATCGGCCACCAGGCTTTGTCCACAGAATCGGGGTTGGCCTTGTATTGGGCGTACATTTCGTCGACTAACCAGTCGTTTGCGCCAAAACCGTTCTCGTTTTCAGTGTTGCCTGACAGAGAAATCACCTCTTTATGAATGTCCGAAGAACCTTAAGCCTACCTTCTAGATGTCCTCCAAAATGGCCTTACCTTGCTTTGCGCCAATGAAATACCTGTTTTCCTTATGTATGATTATCTGACAATGGATAAAGCAGGTTCTGACCATAGACCCCTTGGCGGTGACGCCAAATGAGCGATTGGTTGATGTTAGGTTTTGGCCTTTTATTGACCGTGGGTACCGGATTTTTCGTTGCCAGCGAGTTCTCGATGCTAAATCTTGAGCGAAATGACCTTGAAGCAAGGCAGTCGCGAGGGGAGCAGGGCCTAGCCCTTTCAATCAAGGCTCTACGTCGCACCAGCACCCACCTTTCGAGTGCTCAATTGGGCATCACAATTACAACTTTGCTCACCGGTTTCGTGGCTGAACCAGCCTTGACCTCTCTACTTTCACCGGTTCTTGCGGATGTGCCACTTTCCGAGGATCTAAAGCGGACTTTCACAGTCATTCTGGGCATGATTATTGCCACCATCTTTTCATTTCTTATCGGGGAACTGGTCCCTAAGAACATGGCTCTATCCAGCCCGCTTGTCGTTCTGAAGTTTGTGGTTGGCTTTCAGGTTGCCTTCACCTGGATCTTTGGTTTCATGATTCGCTTCCTGAACGTGACCGGAAACAAAATCGTTCGAATGATGGGCTTTGAGCCTCGCGAAGAGCTCAGTTCAACAAGAACAGCCGAAGAGCTTTCCTCTTTGGTTCGTCGTTCTGCAAGCATGGGCGCGCTTGATGCTCAAACAGCCACTCTGCTAACCAAAACTTTGGCGCTGAGCCAATTGGTAGCAGCCGATGTGATGACCCCGCGACCAAGAATGCATGTGCTGGATAAAGATGACAGCCTTGCAGCGCTGATTGATGCATCCATCAAGACCGGCCACTCAAGATTTCCAATCTCAGACGGATCAACCGATGACATCATTGGCGTGGCACACGTAAAGCAGGCAGCTGCGGTTCCTCGCGAAAAACGCGACGAAGTACCGGTTTCAGCCATCATGGTTGAGGCTCCGCGCGTTCCAGAAACCATGCGTTTGGAAACACTAATGGTAGATCTGCGCGCAAAAGGTTTGCAGTTGGCAATCGTTGTTGACGAGTACGGTGGCACGGCTGGCCTGGCAACTCTCGAGGACCTAATCGAAGAACTCGTTGGTGAATTAGCCGACGAACACGACAGAGCCAAGGCCGGTGTGACTCGCGGCGCAAATTCATCAGTCTTGTTCCCAGGCATGACTCGCCCAGATGAACTTTTGGAAATGGCCATCAAGGTTCCCGACGATGGTGCGTACGAAACTGTCGCCGGTTTCATGATGAGCGTATTGGGAAGAATCCCAAGCGTTGGTGATGAAATAGATATTGAAGACGGAAAACTGCGTGTAGAACGAATGGATGGTCGCAGAGTTGACCGAGTACGTTTTACGCCTACTGCTGAACTAACCGGAAAGGACTCGACTGATGAATAGCGATGTCCAAGGGCTAGTTTGGCTAGTCGTCCTTTTGCTTTCCAACGCATTCTTTGTTGGTTCCGAATTTGCACTTATCAGTGCGCGTCGCGCCCAAATTGAGCCAAGAGCAGACGCCGGAAGCAAGCCTGCAAAGATCACCATCGCAGCGATGGAAAAGGTTTCGCTGATGTTGGCGACTGCGCAATTAGGTATCACAATTTCTTCTTTGCTGATCTTGCTAATTGCAGAACCAAGCATTCACCATCTTTTGGAATATCCGCTTTATGCAATCGGAGTGCCTGAGGCCATTGTGAGCTCAATGTCATTCATTATTGCCCTGCTGCTGGTTACCTACTTGCACGTGGTAATCGGGGAGATGGTGCCAAAGAACCTTGCCTTGGCTGTTCCCGAGCGCGCGGCGCTTATTTTGACACCGGTTCTATACGCGATGGCCATGGCACTAAGGCCAGTGGTTGGTGGTTTGAATGCAGTCTCCAATGGAATTCTTAGAATTTTTAAGTTTGAGCCTAAAGATGAGGCGACCAGCACTTACACCCTTGATCAGGTTGAAGACATCGTTGAGCACTCAACACGTGAAGGTGCACTAAGCGACGTAAGTGGCGCTCTAACAAACACCTTTGAGTTCACTGAGAAAAAAGTTAGCGATGTTGCTATTCCGCTCGAAAAATTGATTGCGTTTAGCGAATCTGTGACTCCTCGTGAAGTTGAGCAAGCCGTTGCTAAACACGGATTCTCTAGGTACCCACTGAAGGATGAGAGCCAAGAATTAGTTGGCTATCTGCACTTGAAAGACGTGATTGATTTAGATCATGATGAAGCAGACGACCCTTTTCCTCAAAAACGTGTTCGCTCTTTGATCACAATTGCGTCAAGTATGGAACTCGAAGACGCACTTGCCAGCATGAGAAGAGTTCATGCACATATGGCCAAGGCTGTAGACCTGTCTGGAAAAGTTCACGGAGTTCTATTTCTAGAAGACATCCTTGAAGAGCTTGTTGGTGAAGTGCAGGACGCAACTCGCCGCTAAGAATTAGATTTACTCCGGAAATTTCCCCCGGTAATACTGATTCGGCCAGTAATACAATTCAACGCCAAGTTCGTGGGCGGCTCGCAGTGCCCAATGCGGATCGCGCAGGCTGGCGCGACCAACCAAAATAATGTCAACTTCTCCACTTTGAAGAATTTGCTCTGCTTGATGCGCGTCTGTAATTTGCCCCACCGCGGCAACTGGTTGACTAACTTCTGCAGCAACGTGTTCAGCAAGCGGAACCTGGTATCCGGGGCCAGATGGTATCTTCACACCGGTAATGAGGCCTCCAGATGATATGTCAAACATGTCTGCACCCACTTCGGCGCACCACTTTGCAACCTGCGTGGTTTGCTCCACATCCCAACCGTCTTCGCGATAATCGGTGGCAGAGAATCTAACGAAGATTGGCATTCCTGAACCAATTTCTGCGCGGATTGCTTTAACAATCTCAATCAATATTCGGGATCGGTTTTCTAGTGAACCGCCGAATTCATCGGTGCGCTTATTTGTGATTGGTGACAAGAACTGGTGAATTAAGTAACCGTGAGCGGCATGTATCTCAACCGCATCAAAACCAGCTAGAACGGAACGCTTTGCCGCCTCAGCAAAATCTTGAATCACTTCGTGCACCTCTGCGGTCGCCAGTTCGCGGGGAGCTTCATAACCTTCGAAAGCCTCGCTGGTTGCCGAAACAGTCTGCCAGCCTCCTTTTTCAAGTGGCACAGATCCTTTTCCTGACCAGTCACGATAGACAGAAGCTTTCCTGCCAGCGTGAGCGAGCTGTAAAGCGCTGGTTGCACCCTGCGAATGAATGAATTCGTTTACCTTGGCCCAGGCAGCTACCTGTTCGAAATTCCAAATGCCAGTGCACCAGGGAGTAATACGTCCTTCCGGAGCAACAGCGGTAGCTTCCGCAATGATCATGCCTGCGCCACCAACAGCGCGAGCACCCAGATGAACCACATGCCATTCATTGACGACGCCATCTTGGTTTTCACATGAGTACTGGCACATCGCCGGTATGAAAATACGATTGCGAATTTCAAGTTCGCGAATTTTGATGGGCTCAAATAGCTTGGTCATATTTTTCTTTGCCCTTCGTTAGAAACACGGAACTGAAAGCCACAAACAAAGCCAGCGCAATTCCAAAAATTAATGCTCTCTGCAGTCCAACCGCTTCACTCAGGAATCCAATAATTGCCGGTCCGCCTAATACCCCAGCGTAGGTGAGTCCAACCACTTTGGCGAGATTCCTACCTTGATTTGCCTCAGCGCCGACTTCAGAACCATAAGCCATGCATTGTGGAACAACAGCCGAGATTCCCACGCCCGCCAAGCCCCAACCAAACCAACTGAGTTCCACTGTGGGCATGCTTAGGGCAACACCTATTCCCAGTGCCGAAATGATTGCTCCATAACGGATCACAAAAATTCTTCCGAACCTAGCCACTACTTTGTCGGCAAACATTCGCACGACGGCCATGGCTCCAGCAAATGCGGTGATGCTGATGCCTGCTAACGCAACGCTAATTTGGAATTTGTCAACTGAGTAGAGTGCGGACCAATCAATACCAACACCTTCAATGACTGCTGCTGAGGCTGAAACCAATCCAATAAATATGACAAAGGCAAATTCTTTGCCTTTGGATTTTGATGTCACGATTGACGTTACCGATTTAGCTTCTAGTTTCTTGTCTGGCAACAACAAAGATTTGAATGCCAATCCAGTTAAAATCGTCAGTACGCCCCAGATGGTCATTGTGACAAACATCTTTATGTCAAAAGACAACGCCAGAGCAGCGATAGCCGACCCTAGTACTCCGCCGATTGACCACATGGCGTGAAAGGCAGAAAATATTGGGCGACCATAGGCTCGCTCAACTTCAAGGGCGTGTGCATTCATAGCTATGTCAATTCCACCTATCGCGGTGCCCAACAGAAAAACGGTGGCTGCCAAAACAAAGTAGTTGTCAGCAAAACCAGGCAGCATCAGAGCGAGTCCAAGGGCAATTGAGATGTTCCTGAGTGTGGAACCGCTTCCGTTTTTATCTACTTGATTTCCAACGAACTGCATTGAAGCCAGGGCTCCAGCACCCATCAGCAAAATAACAGTGCCAATTTGTGCGTGACTCAGGGAGAGGTTCTTTTCAATGAGTGGAATGTGTGCCGCAAAGATTGTCACAGCCGATCCGCAGAGCAAAAAGTATGTGAAGACAGCTGCCCTGGCCTGCTGAAGTTTTGTCATAGATAACAGCATAGGTTTCGATAGCCTTGGAGTCATGCTGGGCAAACGAATTATGGTGAACCGTTTACACTTCATTGCCTTGGCTGTTGCAACAATCACCATTCCTTTCCTTCATTTAGCCATTAGTCAGTTGTTCCCGCAGGTTTTGCCCATGAACGATGTGCTGCTCTACGGCTACTGGTTGCAACTGATGCAGGCCGGAGATCCAATTTTTGGAATTCAACAGGACTTCGTCTATCCCTACGTTGCGCTAGTTCCCATGCTTTTGGCCAAACTAATCGGTGGCGGGGCGGGAATCCTTTTTGGTTGGACGATACTGGTGGCCTTACTAAACCTGACTGCAACCTCAGCGCTGGTTAGGTTTGGGCAAGCCGGCCCAGCAAGTTTTTCAGCTGCCTGGGCTTGGGTGCTTTTTCTGCTCTTTCTTGGACCGGCCGGAGTAGGAAGAATTGACGCTATAGCCGCGAGCGTTGCCGTGCTTGGGTTCGTAGCATTTGCACACGGTCGCCTTGGTTTGACGATGGTTGCCTTCACGATTGGTGCCTGGATAAAAATCTGGCCGCTGGCCTTGTTTCTTGCAGCGTTTATTGCCGACAAAAGCAAAAAAATAATGAGTTATGCAACCATCGCAACTTTGGCTGGTGTTGTGATTTTTGCCGTACTTGCCGGGGCGAATGCCAGCCTGCTCTCTTTCGTCTTCACCCAGGGTGGTCGCGGCATTCAGATTGAATCACCGATGGCGATGTTTTGGATATGGGCGGCAAAACTTGGTGTTCCTGATGTTGGTATCTACTACGACAAAGAGATCATCACCAACCAGGTTTATGGCACGTATGTTTCTGAGGTTTCTGCGCTGAGTACGTTCGTTCTGTTCGGCGCAATCTTGATCACGGTTGCTTTAGCCTGGCGAGCATCAAGGACGGGAGCGGATAGAAATCAAATTTTTGCATTTACGGCTCTAACCGGAGTGCTTGACCTGATTGTTTTCAATAAAGTTGGATCTCCGCAGTTCATGGCCTGGCTGGCACTGCCTCTGATTACCCTAATTTACTTTGAGCTTGCAAATAGATGGTTTGCAGTCACTTGTATTTTTACAATCGGGCTAATTACAAATTTGGTTTATCCAATTTTTTATATGGACTTGATGTCTCTTGGCGACCTAAGCGTGTCCCTGCTCACGATAAGAAATATTTTGCTTGTTGCCTTGCTGGTGTATGCGAACATAAAATTGAGCGCACTTGGAAAGGCTGGTGGCATAAATCCTAAGAGTCAAGCAGCGCTTTAATCATCGGCGCCAGCTTGATGTCTTCAATCAAGAACCCATCGTGGCCAAAGTCCGACTCAATTACTTGAAGTCCGCCACCAATAATTTCTCCGCCAATGTGCTTGGCAACCAATTCCTGGTCTTCGATTGGGAATAGTCGGTCTGATGAAATACCAACCACGATGCTTTTTGCAGTGATTGAACCTAGCGCTGCTTCAAGGGAATCACGACCGCGGGCCACATCGTGGGAGTTCATGGCCTCGACCAAGGTTATGTAACTATTTGCGTCAAATCTTCGGGTGAATTTATTTGAGTGGAAGTCAAGGTATGACTCAACCGCCCATCGTC
Source organism: Micrococcales bacterium (assembly GCA_041303755.1). Classification (GTDB taxonomy): domain Bacteria; phylum Actinomycetota; class Actinomycetes; order Actinomycetales; family Microbacteriaceae; genus Rhodoluna. The sequence goes on from JBFYON010000073.1 coordinate 11,060, forward strand.
CACCGCCACCTAACGGAGACACTCCTGATTGCCAGGCCCTTTCAAATCTATTGTTCAATTCACTGGGGGATCGGTAGTTGAGAATGGCCATTCTTCGAGCGAGGGCAAGACCTTGGTATGGTCCAAAACCTGGCTTGGCATCGTAGTAATTTCCATTGTCAAACGCTGGGTCACTCTTGATAGCTTGAATCTGAATTGAGTTCAGCGCAATTTGGTCAGCGGTCAAAGCTGGCGGGCCTGCAATTACACCCACGCGCTTTACTTCATCGGGGTACATGATTGCCCATTCAAGAGCGTGCATTGCGCCAACGGATCCGCCCAGCACCGCGTACCACTTCTTGATACCAATTAGGTGAGCCATGTCTCGCTGGGCATTCACCTGATCACGGATGGTGATGTAAGGAAAAGCGGCACCAAACTCCCGACCGTTGGTATCAAGCGAGGCAGGCCCCGTAGATCCTTGGCAACCACCAAGAACGTTTCCGGCCACCACAAAATACTTGTTTGTATCAATCGCAAGGCCAGGACCAATAATGTGCTTCCACCAACCGTCAGTTGGATGCTCTTTGGTTGCGTCTCCCATTGCGTGAGAGTCGCCGGTAAGCCCGTGCAAAATCAAAACAGCGTTGGTGTGCTCGTGATCTAACTCGCCCCAGGTCTCGAAGGCAATCCTGTAGTTAGCAAGAACGCGCCCGCTCTCTAACTTGAGGTTAGAAAGAGGCGCGAACTGGCGGTCACCAGCAGGGTCACCGTCACGCCAAGCACCACTCGCAGGAGGGCGGCCAATAAGTTGGCGGCTCTGCTCCTCGGTGATGAACTCTGACGGGACTAAATCTCCGGCTGATGTTTGAAATTCCATTAGGGAATAAGCATATCGTTGTTCCCTAAATTAGCGGAGTGTTACTTTGCAGCCTCGAATGCGGTCTCAAGGTCAGCAATTAAGTCATCTACAGACTCAAGGCCAACAGAAAGACGCACTAGACCAGGTGTGACACCGGTAGTCAGTTGCTGCTCTGGGGTTAGCTGCGAGTGAGTAGTTGAAGCCGGGTGAATTACGAGAGAACGAACATCACCGATGTTCGCCACGTGGCTGAAGAGGTTCAATGAATCAACGAAACGTGAGCCAGCGGTTACGCCACCTTTAATTTCGAAAGAAACGATTGCACCAGCACCTTTAGGTGCATACTTCTTGGCAGCCTTGTGCCAAGGTGAGCTCTTTAGTCCCGCGTAGTTCACCGATTCAACCTGCTTGTGCTTCTCAAGGAAGTGAGCAATTTTTTCTGCGTTTTCTACGTGACGTTCAATACGAAGGCTCAGTGTTTCGATTCCCTGAATCAACTGCCAAGCACTTGCCGGTGCAATTGCTGCACCTAAGTCGCGAAGACCCTGCACGCGTGCCTTGATGATGAAAGCAATTCCGTCACCTAGCGCTTCACTGTAATTCACGCCGTGGTAAGAAGGGTCTGGGGTAGTAAGTCCTGGGAACTTGTCTGACTTGCTCCAAGCAAACTTTCCGCCGTCAACAATTGCGCCGGCAACAACCGTGCCGTGACCGCCAAGGAACTTGGTCGCTGAGTGAATAACAATGTCAGCCCCGTGCTCAAGTGGACGAACTAGGTAAGGGGTTGCCACGGTGTTGTCAACCATTAGCGGAACACCATTCTTGTGTGCGACATCTGCAACACCCTCGATGTCAAGGATTGAAACTTTTGGGTTTCCAATGGTCTCAGCAAAGAATGCTTTTGTGTTTGGCTGAACTGCTGCAGCCCATTCCTTTAGGTCATCTTGATCCTCAACAAAAGTTGTCGTGATGCCAAGTTTTGGCAAGGTGTACTTAAAGAGGTTGTAAGTACCACCGTAAATTGTTGATGAAGAAACGATGTGGTCACCGGCCTGAGCGATATTTAGGATTGCCAAAGTTTCAGCTGCCTGACCTGAAGCAAGCAAAAGCGCGGCAGTGCCACCTTCAAGAGCGGCGATGCGCTTCTCGGCAACATCCTGAGTTGGGTTCATGATGCGTGTGTAGATGTTTCCAAATTCAGCAAGACCAAAAAGCTTGGCAGCGTGCTCACTTGAGTTAAATGTGTAAGCGGTGGTCTGGTAGATCGGCGTTGCGCGCGCGTTGGTGGTTGGATCTGGCTGAGCGCCTGCGTGAATCTGTGCAGTCTCGAAGCCCCACTTTGCTGGATCTGTGCTCATTGTTTTCCCTTACCTGATTGAAGTTGTTTCCCTAACAGTAGGAGCATCTGCCACCAAGCGATAGTCGGCGTGAAATACTACGTAATCTTGCGTTTACGCTTAACCCATGTTCTTCGAGCAAATGCACCCAAGCTGGCAAGAGGCCCTGGCCGACGCCAAGCCTGTGCTGGCTGAAATTGAGGCCAAGCTTGATGCGCTGGGCAAGGATTATGTGCCGGCAAAGTCCCATGTCATGAGAGCTTTTGAGCAACCGCTAGATGATGTTCGCGTTCTAATTGTTGGCCAAGACCCGTACCCCACGCAGGGCCACGCAATCGGCTTGTCTTTTGCCGTAGACATCAACGTGAAGCCACTGCCTCGAAGCCTGAAAAACATATTGATTGAGTTAAAAGATGATCTCGGCAAGTCGGTTTCCGCAACCGGTGATTTGGCGTTGTGGTCTAGCCAGGGCGTATTGCTTTTGAACAGGCACCTAACCACCGATGTCGCCGAGGCCGGAGCGCACGGAGATATTGGCTGGGCTGGGTTTACCGACAGAGTTATAAAGGTATTGAATAGAAAATTGGGCAGAAGATTGGTGGCCATTCTTTGGGGTAATCAAGCTCAGCAATTGAGCGCGGCATTGTGTGATTGCACAGTGATTGCATCAGCACATCCAAGCCCCCTTTCAGCCAGAAGAGGCTTCTTTGGTTCCAAGCCATTCTCCAAGACAAATCAATCCCTAGTAGAGGTTGGCGAGCAGCCGATAGATTGGTCTTGTTAGGAGGCATCTATGGCTTTGGATTCAGAATCACGTTGGCGCTTAGTTCGCATGAAGCGAGCCAAAGGTGCCGCGAGCTCATCGGTTACCGAACCGCTGATTCGTAAGGCTGAAGCCGCTGACCTAGGTGCCATGGTCGAGATTTACAACTACTACATTCAAAACAGCGTGGTCACTTTTGATCTTGAACCAATGACGCTCAAAGATTGGGCCGATAAGTACCAGTGGATAAACAGCCTAGGTTTACCTTTCATAGTTGCTGAAAGCCCAAGTAAGCAAATTATCGGTTTTGCATACGTCGCCCCTTGGAGACAAAAGGCCGCGTTCAAGCGCACAGTAGAAGACAGCATTTACCTGCGACCAGCAGCCATAGGTAAACGAGTTGGCACAAAATTGCTGAGTGAATTGCTCGACTTGGCCAAGGCCGCTGGGGTTAAAGAAGTCGTTGCCGTAATCAGCGATAAAGGTGCTGAGTCATCTATTGCCCTGCATGAGAGATTTGGGTTCAAACATCAGGGCCATCTGGGCAAGGTAGGTTTCAAGTTCGGTCGCTGGCTGGGCACAGTTCTAATGCAAAAATCCCTCTAAAAGGGCCAGTTCCGAATGTAATCCTCAAGTTCAGCCAGTTTTAAGGTTCAGTCCATAGGCTAGACGAGTGAAGAAAACAATGAAACTGTTCGCCGCTGTCACTTCAGCATTGTTGATTTCTGCGTTTTTGCTTCCCGCTCAGTCTGCCAGCGCTGTAACTATTACGGCCGCCAGTGCCGTGAAATCAGTCAAAGTCTCGGATGCCTGGAGTTCTTCTAGTCCTAAAACTGCTCGCGCGAAACTAAGTTGGACCAAACCCAGTTCACTATATGGAGCCAAACTAGTGGGCTACAGAATTCAAGCCAGCAGCAATAAAACCAAGTGGACCACTGTAGTGTCCAATACTCGTTCTACTTCTACTTCTGCAACCGTAAGTTCTGGTTTAAAGCCAGGCTCACCAACTTATTTCCGAGTCCGCGCGGTTACTTCAAAATCTTCGAGCACGAAAATTGGGAAACCTTCGCCGGTAGTCTCAAGAACTCTTTCCGCAGCTCCGCAGCCTCCGGCACTTCTTGGTTTGACTTCGGTGATTCCAACCACCAGCGGAGACCGAGTAATAAGGTGGATGCCGCAAACCTCTGCTCAAAAGGGAATGGTTGCGACTACTTATAGAGTTTCTGCGAAGCCTGCATCCGGCGGTGAGATTGCTTGTTCAGCCACTACTGCAACTTCTTGCACGTTGAACTCACTTACCGCAAATGTGGCTTACGAAATTTCTTTGACAGCAAGAAACACCCGCGGCTCATCCACAAACCTTGAAGAGTATGTTGCTGAAGATTCGGACCTTGGTCTGCAGTGGTACCTGACCACTGAGCACGGAATTGCAGCTACTCGCGCATGGACAGTAACGCGTGGATCAAGCTCGGTAGTCGTTGCAGTTTTGGATTCAGGTATTTCAAGTCACCCAGAATTTGAAGGCCAATTAGTAGCCGGATATGACTTTGTTTCTGATGCAACAAAATCCGGGGATGGTGATGGTCGCGATGATGACCCAATTGATCCAGGTGATGGATTTGAAGCTGAGCCATCTTCTTGGCACGGAACACATGTCGCCGGAATTATCGGTGCGAAATCTGACATAGCAGGTATGTCGGGAATTGCACCCAAGGTAAAAATTCAACCAATCAGAGTGCTGGGTGTTCAAGGCGAGGGTTCATCCACAGACTTAGCTCTGGCAATTCGCTGGGCAGCCGGACAAGACCTAAATGGGTTTGTCATTAACGGTCAGACGATTGCTGACATGCCAATCAATGAGACTCCAGCAAAAGTAATAAACATGTCAATGGCGTTTCAGCCAAGAGCTGGAACAAATGATTTTGCGCTTTGCCCAACATCCGTTCAGGCGGCAATTGATTATGCACAAAGTAAGGGAGTCACACTCGTTGCTGCTGCCGGAAACGGTGACACATCATTTGTGCCGGTGGCAAACTCAAGGGTCTATCCAACTAACTGCGCAGGCCCACTTTCTGTGGGATCTATTGGCTTCACCGGCGACGTAGCTTTTTATTCAAATTTTGGTGTTGACCTAGTTGCTCCCGGCGGCGATCAAAGAAACGCCGGCGCAGCACCGGCCGACAGCAATGGCATGATCTATTCGACTTCAAACACTGGAGTCTCAACAGTTGGTTCACCAACCTACAAATTGGAACAGGGCACCAGTATGGCCGCTCCGGTGGCTTCGGGAATCATCGCCCTGATGTATTCCATCCGCCCAAACATTGACGTCAAAATTGTTTGGGAGGCCCTAAAGGCTTCTGTCCAACCTTTCCCGGCAGGTTCGCAATGTGCTGCAGACCCAGACCGATGTGGGTTGGGAATGATGAATGCTGCCACGGCGCTTGAAGCGCTGGTCGCCATAACCGGTTAAAAAAGAATCAGACCAAACTAAAAAGTCTGGTCTGTTCGATTAGTTCTACTAGGTAGAACTGGTGCGGAAGGTGGGACTTGAACCCACACGCCTCGCGGCGCTGGAACCTAAATCCAGTGCGTCTGCCAATTTCGCCACTCCCGCATGCCTGAATAGTCTAACTGGTCAA
>JBFYON010000074.1:0-2778 GCA_041303755.1 Micrococcales bacterium
GGCTTTTTGACCTTTGCTGAGACTCCACCACAAAATATCCGAAAACGCCACGAAAAACTGCTTTAGGGTATAACTTTCTTTCACGGGCACTGTCGCTCGTAGATAAGAGGGCATCATGGAAGTTAACATCACCGCTCGAAACCTCGCAGTCTCGGATAGATTCCGAGAGTACGTCTCAGACAGGACTCATAAAGTAGAGCAGCTGGGCCACAAAGTTCAATCGCTCGAAATCAAGGTGACTAGGCATGATCACAGTCGAAACTCCGGACCAGAGGACCAGGTTGAACTGACCGTTTTTGAGCCCGGCCACGTTATTAGAGCCGAAGCCCATGCCGGCGATAAATTTGCCGCCTTTGATATTGCCCTAGGCAAGCTGTCTGAGCGCCTGCGCCGGGCAGCCGACCGCCGCAAGAGTCACAATGGCCACCACGGCTCAATTGGCACGAGCGAGCTGGCGGCCCATGATTTTGCTGAATTAGACATTCGCCCTGCAGACTCCGACGTGCTGCTGGGTAAGACTCCGCCGCCGGTCACACCGGAAGCTCCAGACTTCGGCGAGAGCCCGGTAGTGATCCGTCGCAAATCCTTCACAGCCACCCCTATGACGGTCGACGACGCCCTGTATCACATGGAGCTAATCGGGCATGATTTCTACCTATTCCACGATTCAGACACCGATAAACCAAGCGTGGTTTACCGTCGAAAAGGCTGGAATTACGGGGTAATTACCCTGGCTTAGAGAGTTCTGAGGGTTTGGGCTGGGCCGTTAGCGGTCCAGCCCTTTCGCCTAAGATTGAAGCCATAACCACTCAACGGTATGGAGCAAAATCTTGGCATCAATCATCGACAAACTACTGCGCGCTGGCGAGGGTCGCTTGCTGGCAAAGCTGCGCAATTACGCAGATGCAGTAAACGCACTCGAGGAGAACTTCAGCAGCCTGACTGATGAGGAACTAGCCAACGAAACCGTTGTTCTGCGTGAGCGTTATGCCTCGGGCGAGAGCCTTGATGATTTGCTTCCAGAAGCCTTTTCGGCAGTAAGAGAAGCTTCAAAGCGCACCCTTGGAATGCGCCACTTTGACGTTCAGATCATGGGTGGAGCAGCGCTGCACCTTGGCAACATTGCTGAGATGCGTACCGGTGAAGGTAAGACCTTGGTGGCAACCCTCCCGGCATACCTAAATGCAATTGCTGGCAGAGGTGTTCACGTCATTACCGTTAACGACTTCTTGGCGAGCTACCAGTCAGACCTGATGGGTCGCGTTTTCCGTGCTTTGGGTATGACCACTGGTTGCATCATTTCTGGCCAGGATCCAAATGAACGTCGTCAGCAGTACCTTGCGGACATCACTTATGGAACCAACAACGAATTTGGTTTTGACTACCTTCGCGACAACATGGCTTGGCAGCAGCAGGACATGGTCCAGCGCGGTCACTTCTTTGCCGTCGTTGACGAGGTTGACTCGATTCTTATCGATGAGGCTAGAACTCCGCTGATTATTTCTGGTCCATCATCGGGTGAGGCAAACCGTTGGTTCAACGAGTTTGCAAAGATTGCTGAAAAACTGCAACCGGTTATCGATTACGAAGTTGATGAGAAAAAGCGCACCGTTGGAATTCTTGAGCCGGGTATCGAAAAGGTAGAGGACTACCTAGGCATCGGAAACCTGTACGAGTCTGCAAATACCCCATTGATTTCATTCCTTAACAACTCAATTCGCGCGAAGGCATTGTTCAAGCGCGACAAGGACTACGTCGTCATGAACGGTGAGGTTCTAATCGTTGACGAGCACACCGGGCGAATTTTGGCCGGCCGTCGCTACAACGAAGGTATCCACCAGGCTATTGAAGCCAAAGAAGGTGTTGAGGTTAAGGCCGAGAACCAGACCCTAGCAACTGTGACTCTGCAGAACTACTTCCGCCTTTACAACAAGCTCTCAGGCATGACCGGTACAGCTGAAACTGAAGCGGCTGAATTCATGGCTACTTACAAACTTGGCGTGGTTCCAATTCCAACCAACAAACCGATGATTCGTCTTGATCAATCTGACTTGATCTACAAGAACGAAGAAATCAAATTCAACATGGTGGTTCGTGACATCGCAGAACGTCACAAGAGTGGGCAGCCTGTATTGGTTGGTACCACCAGCGTTGAAAAGAGCGAATACCTTTCTAAGTTGCTTGCTAAAGAGGGTGTACGCCACGAAGTTCTAAATGCTAAGAATCACGCGCGTGAAGCCGTGATTGTTGCTCAGGCTGGTCGTCTTGGTGCTGTAACTGTGGCAACCAACATGGCTGGTCGTGGTACTGACGTGATGCTCGGAGGAAACGCAGAGTTCCTAACCGTTGACTCACTAAGCAAGCGCGGTCTTGATAAAGATGAAAACCCAGAAGCATACGAGGCCGCTTGGGCCCAAGAGTTCGCCAAGATTAAAGAAGAAGTAGCCATTGAGGCTGAAAAAGTCCTTGAGGTGGGCGGACTATACGTACTTGGTACTGAGCGCCACGAATCTCGCCGCATTGACAATCAGTTGCGCGGTCGAGCAGGTCGTCAGGGAGATAAGGGTGAGTCTCGTTTCTACCTCTCATTGACAGATGACCTAATGCGCCTCTTCAACTCTGGTGCAGCTAGCTCACTAATGAACCGATCATCAGTTCCAGATGACACTGCAATTGAATCAAAGATCGTAAGCCGCGCGATTCAAAGTGCCCAGTCTCAGGTTGAAGGTCGCAACGCTGAAATTCGCAAAAATGTTTTGAAGTATGACGATGTTCTGA
>JBFYON010000075.1:0-4611 GCA_041303755.1 Micrococcales bacterium
CCTCTTAGGTTACCCTCTTGGTGTCATCATCATGGTCCAGCCCGCTTTATGCTGTAAGCCAAGGAGTTCCAATGGTAGACAAAATCAGTAGCTGGAAGTTCGCAGAAGAATTTGCGACCGAATCAGAGGTATTTCGCGATGCCCGCGGCCGTGCCGAAGAACTTGGGGTTGAGTGCATCACCCCTGCCGTGGGAGCACATCTAGCACTATTGGCTTCAGCACTCGGCGCAAAAGCAATAGTTGAAGCAGGCACTGGAACCGGAGTATCCGGGCTTTGGCTGCTGAGCGGGTCAAGCCAAGCGGTGCTAGCCACTATCGATACCGAAACCGATTACCAGGTAACTGCCAAGCGAGCTTTTACTGAGGCAAAGATTCCTGCCAACCGTACTCGCGTGATTCACGGCCGAGCAATTGACGTCATGAGCAACATGGCAGATGCTGCCTACGACTTGGTCTTTCTAGACGCAGACAGAGACACCCTAGAGGAACAACTGCATGAGGCATCTAGGCTTTTGAGACCTGGTGGGGTCGTAGCAATTGCCCACGCTCTTTGGCGCGATCGGGTTCCAGACCCAGCCATGCGTGATGACGCAACCGCTATTTATCGAGACGTGTTGAGATTCTTTAGCAACAACGATGACTTCGTCACCGCGTTATCTGCTGCCGGTGACGGTCTGCTAATCGCCAGTAAGCGCGACTAAATTACTTTTTAGTTTTTAGAGCCGCAGCACGACGCTTAGAAACTTCATACAGCGTTACGCTGGCTGCAATTCCTGCGTTGAGTGACTCAGTGTCTCCAGAAATTGGAATTGAAACGACCGCGTCACAGTTCTCAGTTACCAGACGTGATAAACCTTTTCCTTCTGAGCCAACAACCAAAACCAGTGGCTCAGTGCCCAATGTGAATTCTGGCAGGCTCATGTCGCCGCCACCATCAAGCCCAACAATGAAGCAACCGCGCTTCTTTAGGCCTTTCAAAGTTGCATTTAGATTTGCAGCCAGTGCAACTGGGATTCTTGCTGCAGCACCCGCAGAAGTTTTCCAAGCCGATGCGGTAACACCGGTTGATCGTCGCTGCGGCAAAATAACACCCTGGCCACCAAAGGCAGCAACAGAACGAATAATTGCACCTAGGTTGCGCGGGTCAGTAATTCCATCAAGCGCTACCAGCAGTGGCTTTTGACCGCGAGACAAAATTAGATCCAGCAATTCCATTGGGTGCTGGTACTTGTACGGAGGCACCTGAAGCGCGATTCCCTGGTGAACGGAATCAAAGCCAGTCATTCGGTCAATCTCAGGACGTGTCAACTCTGTCACTGGAATTCCGCGGGAAGCGGCAATCTTGATTGACTCTTTGACGCGCTCATCCATCTCAATGCGGGTTGCAATAAACAATGCTGTCGATGGAACCTTAGAACGTAGGGCTTCCAGAACTGAATTACGGCCCGATAAAACCTCTGAAGCATTCTCAGCTTTTGAAACTCTTTGCCCGGCACGCTTTGCCGCACCTGCAGCACCGGCAGTACGCTGACCAGGTGCTAGGAATTCACCGCGACGCGCTCCATCGCGGGTGGCCGCAGTTCCCTTAGCAGCACCCGCACGAGTGCCGGTGGCAAGGCGGGTGTTTGGGCGAGCTGCTGCTTTTCCGGTTCTAGAACTTGCGATCTTTGGGTCAAGCTCAGATGCAAACTTTCTTGCGGTTGCCGAGTTACCGGCACCCTTACCAACCACCTTGATGCCAAGTGCGGCAGCTTTACGCTCGGCGGCCTGCTTAGCTTTGAACGCCTTGTGGTTTTTACGATCTTCAGCCTTTGGGGTTGGGCCGCGGCCTTCTAGGCGTTGCTTATTGTTTCCTCCGGAACCAACCTTGCCGCCCTTTTTGCCTTTTGCCGCTCCTGGGCGACCTGGTTTTCCAGCCATTAATTAACACTCCAATGGGTTCCGTCGGCAGCATCTTCGAGCACGATGCCCGCTGCCTTTAGTTGATCTCTAATTGCGTCTGATCGCGCAAAATCTTTGGCAGCACGCGCTGCATCTCGCTCGGAAATTAAGCCCACTACCAATTCAGCAAGCGCCTGGTCTTTTGCCGAGTCTGAACCGTTTGCGGCGCCAGCTGCCTTCCAAGAAATTGGGTTGATGCCTAGAACCTCGGTCATGGCCTGAACTTGAACTAAGGCCTGGGCAGTAGCCTCAAGGTCTTCGGCATCCAAACTTGAGTTTCCGGCTCTAACGGTTTCATGTAGCGCTGCAATCGCGGCTGGAATTGCCAAGTCTTCATCCATTGCTGTAACGAAATCCGCAGGCAGGTGAGCCATCAGCTCGCTTGGCTTAGCAACCTGCAGCGGTGCCGCGGCAAACTTGGTGTCTGCCAATCTACGCATCGCGCGCTCAATAAAAGTTTCAATTCTTGAAACTGCAGACTCAGCCTCTTCAAGAACACCCTCGTGATAATCAAGAACACTCCGATAATGTGCCGAGCCCAGATAGTAGCGAACAGCAATTCCGCGACCAGCATTGAGTAGGTCATCGGCAAAAATAGAGTTTCCAAGTGACTTGGACATCTTCTGGCCGGCCACGTTAACTAGACCGTTGTGCAACCAGTAATTTGCAAACTCATCACCTGCGGCACTTGACTGCGCCAACTCGTTTTCGTGGTGCGGGAACCTTAGATCTAATCCGCCGCCATGAATATCAAAGTGTGTACCCAGGTACTTGGTTGCCATTGCTGAGCACTCAATGTGCCATCCCGGGCGACCGATGCCAAACGGGGTGTTCCAAGCAGCAGAGTCCGGTTCTCCAGCTTTGTGCGCTTTCCAAAGTGCAAAGTCTTGCGGCTCGCGCTTGCCCAATTTGCCTGCGCCGGCATCATCCGCCGATTCCATATCGGTTAGTTTCTGATTGGTTAGTTCGCCGTATCTGTCCCACTTAGCAGAAGCGAAATAAACATTGGCGGACCCATCATCGGCAACATAGGCGTAACCATTTTCAATCAAGCGTTGAATCAACTCAATCATTTCTGGAATCGCCGCGGTTGCACGAGGTTCATAGCTAGGTGGCAAAATTCCAAGTGCTGAGTAAGCCTGATTGAATTTAATCTCGTATCGGTAAGCAAGCGCCCACCACTCTTCGCCGGTGTTCTTGGCATTGTCTAATACTTTGTCGTCAATGTCAGTTACGTTGCGAACCAGAGTCACGTCATTACCGCGCACACTCAACCAGCGACGAAGTTGGTCATAAACCAGGGCTGAACGTAGGTGGCCCACATGCGGAGCGCCTTGAACGGTTGGGCCGCAAAGATAGATGCCCACCTGGCCGGAAACGATTGGGGAAAACGCCCTGACCGCTTGGGCTTTGGAATCAAACAGGCTTAGGCTCACGAGGCAAGCCTACCTTTGGGGTCCTGATTAGAACCGGAACCGGAACGCCCGATCAGCGCAGTAGCCACTGCAGCTACTCCCTCACTGTTGCCTAGAAAACCTAAACCGTCTGTAGTGGTTGCGCCCAGGGTTACCGGAGCACCCAGAATTGCGCTCAAGACCGTTTGAACTTCGGCGCGCATGGGTGCAACTTTTGGGCGATTACCAATAATTTGAACAGCAACATTGATTACGGACCAATCATTTTGCTTGAGAAGCTTAAGTGTGGACTCTAGAAAGACCGCTCCATTGGCACCGGAAAACTCTGGGCGATCAACACCAAAATTTGAACCGATGTCGCCAAGACCTGCAGCAGATAGCAGTGCATCTACGATTGCGTGAGAGACTGCATCGCCGTCGCTGTGGCCATCAAGTCCACGTTCGCCAGACCAAACTACAGTGCCAAGATATAGCGGCTTGGTGGCGACTTCGCTAAAGCGATGAACATCGGTTCCAATGCCGGTTCTCAAATCTGAGTTAGATAAACCGCCGGCAAGGCTGCCGCCAAATCTAAGTTCAGCCGCTGCCAAATCTTCGGCAATTGTTATTTTGAATGCCCGCTCGTCGCCGGTCACAGAGGTGATTTGTATGCCGTGCGCTTGGGCAAGGGCTGCGTCATCGGTGTGTTCTTGATTTGCTGCTGCATAAGCGGCAATCAAGTCTTTGGCGATGAAGCCCTGAGGGGTCTGTGCGGCACGAAGCGAATTACGATCTACCGTCTCAAGCACAATCGGATCTTCAACGCGCTTCACTGTTTCAACGCGCTTCACTGTGTCGACAATTTTCATCACAGGAACAACACCAAGACCAGAACGGCGAACCTCGCTGGCAACCGAGTTAAACAAAGTGGTAGGTGCAAGTGCGCGGGCTGCATCGTGAACCAAAACGACTTCTACATCTGGATCAATCACACCAAGTGCGTTTTCAATTGACTGCTGGCGGGTATCGCCGCCAACCACAACGTCAAACCTAACTCGCTTACCTGCAAGGGCAGAGTCGGCAATTAATGCGGTCTGGGCTTCGTGGCCAGCTGGGACAGCAATAATTACCTGCTCAAGAGCTGCGACATCTGCGATGTTCTCGAGGGCGTGCTCAATGAGGGTCTTCTCGGCAAGGGTTACAAAGGCTTTTGGTTTATCGGCACCAAGTCGTGTGCCCAAACCCGCAGCAACAACGACCACCGCTAAATCGCGAT
>JBFYON010000076.1:0-16172 GCA_041303755.1 Micrococcales bacterium
GAAACGTAGTCGTAAGCCTCATGACAATGGGTATCACTTACGGAATCGGGCTTCTGGTTGGGTCAGCAATCTAGTTTGCAGCCAAGTTATGCTGGTTAGGTGAATTCAGCGAAGAACCTCGACGTAGCCCTAATCGGCGGCGGAATTATGAGTGCCACACTTGGCACATTCCTAAAGCTTTTGAAGCCAGAACTTTCCATCGGTGTTTTTGAAAGACTTGACGCTCCAGCGCTAGAGAGCTCAAACGCTTGGAACAATGCGGGAACCGGTCACGCTGCACTCTGTGAACTTAACTACATGCCTGATTCGAAGGACGGCAGCCTTCCGAACCCAAACAAAGCTATTGCAATCAACGAACAGTTTCAGTTGAGTCGACAATTTTGGGCCTATCTAGTAGAGAACAAGATCCTTAAGTCCCCCGAAAGTTTTATTCATTCAACCCCGCACATGACTTTCGTACGAGGTTCAAAAGACGTTGACTACCTTCGTAGAAGACACGAGGCACTAAAAGACCAACCTCTCTTTGCGGGCATCGAATATTCCGAGGATCACAAAACAATCGCGGAGTGGGCTCCCCTCTTAATAAAGGATCGAGTCGTTGATGAACCAATAGCGGCCACCCGAATCGAATCAGGCACTGACGTGGATTTCGGCTCAATCACTCGACAGTTGTTTGAATATCTTTCTTCGCAGGGAGTTAGCGTCGCCACGAGCATGGAAGTTAAGGATCTAAAGAGAAATCGAGATAACAGCTGGAATCTTGAGATCATCAACTCTCAAACCGCTTCCACAGATTATGCAAACGCAAAGTTTGTGTTTGTAGGAGCAGGCGGCTGGGCGCTAAAACTATTGCAGAAGTCCGGAATCTCAGAAGCTAAAGGCTACGGAACGTTTCCGGTTGGTGGTCAGTGGCTTAGGACCTCTAACCCTAAATTGGTGGCACAGCACAAGGCCAAGGTTTATAGCCAGGCTTCCGTTGGAGCTCCACCAATGTCTGTGCCTCACCTTGACACCCGAGTCGTTGACGGTGAAACCTCTTTACTGTTTGGTCCGTACGCTACAGCAAATCCAAAATTCTTGAAAACCGGAAGCATTTTTGACCTTCCCGCATCATTGCGACCAAGCAACCTTCGACCTTATCTTGCCGTTGCACTTGGAAACTTTTCACTGATCAAGTATTTGGTCGGAGAACTCCTAAAAACAAAGAAGAGGAAGTTCGAATCTTTGATGGAGTTCATGCCGAGTGCCAACCCTGAGGACTGGGAATTGCTGGATGCGGGTCAACGAGCACAGGTGATTAAGAAAGATTCTTCCAAAGGTGGCATTCTCCAATTTGGTACAGAAGTAATCACTGCAAGAGATGGCAGCATCTCCGGTTTATTGGGTGCCTCACCCGGAGCATCCACAGCTGTTCACGTAATGCTAGAAGTGCTAGAGAGATGCTTCTCGGCTGATTTCGTTAACTGGCAGAGAAAAGAACTCAAGAAGATAATTCCAAGCTACGGAACTGCCCTTTCTGCTAACCCAAAGAAAGCTAAAGAGTCTCTGTCCGAGACAGCAAGAATTTTGAAAATAAAGTAAACCTCTTCGAGAGTTTTCTACACAACAAAAAAGACCCAAACCAGTGGCTTGGGTCTTTTTACTTGGTGGTCGATACTGGGATCGAACCAGTGACCCCTTCCATGTCAAGGAAGTGCGCTACCGCTGCGCCAATCGACCGTCTCTGAAAGTTCTTCAGATTTGTTTCGCAATTTGGAGGTGGAGACGGGATTTGAACCCGTGGGTTTACAGCTTTGCAGGCTGTTGCTTTGGGCCGCTCAGCCACTCCACCATGCTTTCACGAGGCTTACGCCCTAATGCGAGCGGATGACGAGATTCGAACTCGCGACCCCAACCTTGGCAAGGTTGTGCTCTACCAACTGAGCCACATCCGCGTGCCTTGTTTCCAAGACTTGGCTACTCTAACCCAAAAAAAGGGCCTTCGCAAATACCTCCCCGGCTACTAACCGCGCCATGACCAGCGCGGATCGCTTTCAGAATAGGCGGTTTCGCCGTGCAAAACATTGTCGACTCCGGCAATTTCATCGGTGCTGGTGACACGGAAGCCAATGGTTTTTTGTATTAACCAAGCAATTGCAAAAGATGCTGAGAAGGCGAAAACAAGAACTACTCCTGCACCAATTAGTTGCTTGAAAAGTTGGTCGAAGCCGAAGCCGAACATCAGGCCAACACCTTTTCCGAAGAATCCAATGTAGATAGTTCCAACCAGGCCACCTACCAAGTGAATTCCGACCACGTCTAATGAATCATCGAAGCCAAGGACATATTTCAATTCAATTGCGAGAGCACAAACCACGCCCACAATGGCACCTAAAAGAAGAGCAAAAATTGGATCCAAGAATGCACAAGACGGTGTGATTGCCACTAAGCCCGAGACGGCTCCAGATGCAGCACCCACAGAGGTAGGTTTCTTGTGAACTATCTGCTCGTAAACAACCCAAGACAACATAGCTCCAACCGGTGCCGCAAGGGTATTGATGAATGCGAGTGCTGCGATTCCATCCGCTGCCAGTTGTGAACCAGCGTTAAAGCCAAACCAACCAAACCACAAAATTGCAGCACCGATGAGCGTTAGCGGCACATTGTGAGGCGCATGCATACCCTTTGTGAAACCAAAGCGTTTACCAACCACTAGCGCAAGCGCCAAAGCAGACGCGCCCGATGCAATCTCAACTACCGTTCCTCCGGCAAAATCTAAAAGACCAACTTGGTACACCAACCAGCCACCGTCAACAACTCTGCCGTCGTCAACCGTGAAATTGAATACCCAACCTGCGACAGGAAAATAAACCACTACAGCCCAAATGGCTCCAAAAATCATCCAAGAACCAAACTTCGCGCGATCGGCGATGGCCCCAGAAATAAGGGCAACTGTAATGATTGCAAATGTTCCCTGAAAACCAGCGAAGGCCAATCCAAAGCCGTCGCCACCCTTGGCTTGGGCGATAACATCCGCCAGGAATAGTTTGTCTAAATCGATTCCAATAACGCCATCAATTCCAATGTAGTTTCCCGTTCCCGCCGCACCAAAACTAATCGCGTAACCTACCGCGACCCACAAGACAGAAATAAGCGCAAGGGAACCAAAACTCATCATCATCATGCTGACTACGCTCGATGCGCGAACCAGCCCACCGTAGAAAAACGCTAAGCCGGGTGTCATAAATAGAACCAAAGCTGAGCAAATAATGAGAAACATTGTGGTGTCTTGATGAATCATGGTTGCCTTTCATAAACATGCCTAAAGGAGGGGTCCGCTTGGACCCCTCCTCGTGGCAAATTGTTACTAGCCGCGGTCTGCGCCAAATGCATATGCTTCTTCACCGTGGACTACGGTGTCGATTCCTGCGATTTCATCTTCGGCCTTCACGCGGAATCCAATTGTTTTCTCGATTGCGAAACCAATAACCAACGCAAGTACAAAGCTATAAACGAGAACGGCTACGGCACCCAGAGCCTGGGCTGCGAACTGCGACCAGCCAAACCCAAAGGCAGCTCCAACACCGTTACCGAAAATTCCGATCCACAGCGTTCCAACAATTCCGCCGACCAAGTGAATGCCAACTACATCCAATGAATCATCGAAACCAAATGTGAATTTCAAATCAACTGCAAGAGCAGACAAGGCACCCGCTACGAGACCAAGCAACATTGCAAAGATTGGATCTAGAGATGCACACGCTGGCGTGATTGCCACAAGTCCAGCAATGGCGCCCGAGCCAGCACCGATCGATGTTGCTTTACCGTGCCTAATTTTCTCGACAATAATCCAACCCAACATCGCCGCCGAAGGAGCGCTAAGTGTGTTGATGAACGCAATTGAAGCGACACCATCTGCGGCCAACTCAGAACCAGCATTGAACCCAAACCAACCGAACCAAAGCAACGCAACACCAAGCAAAGTTAGCGGAACATTGTGTGGCTGAGTAATACCCTTGCTGAAGCCGAAACGCTTTCCAAGCACGATTGCCAGCGCAAGGCCAGCGGCACCGGCATTAATGTGAACCGCTGTACCACCGGCGAAGTCAATAGCTCCAAGGCCGTAGACAATCCAGCCACCGTCAACAACTTTGCCGTCTTCCAAGGTGAAGTTGAAAACCCAGTTTGCAACCGGGAAATAAACTATCGTCGCCCACACACCGGCGAATACCATCCATGCGCCGAATTTGGCTCGGTCGGCAATTGCGCCTGAAATCAGCGCAACGGTAATAATCGCAAAAGTTGCCTGAAACGCCACGAAGGCCATCTGAGGGAAAGCACCCGATGGGTCTGCAGCATCAGCAACCTGAGCAGTTAAGCCAATGTATGAAGTATCAATGCCGAACCAACCATCAATACCGTAGAAGGTACTGGATCCAGCATTTGAGAATGAAATTGCGTATCCATAGAGAACCCATAGAACTGCGATAAGGGCGAGCGAACCAAAGCTCAGCATCATCATGCTTACAACGCTCTTGGCCTTAACCATTCCGCCGTAGAAGAACGCCAATCCGGGCGTCATTAGTAGAACCAGTGCTGCTGAAATGAGCACAAAAGCGGTATTTCCTTGATCCACTTGTTTACCTCTCTCTAAGAAAACAAATAGCGCCAGCGATTTCCGGCTACTACTAGAGAGTTTGGCTTGGAAAAGTTTCCGTTCTAGGCCTGCAATGTTTCGTGTGTGTAAAAGTTCAAGCTATTCGGTCATCGACCCAAGTCGAGACACTGCCCGAAGGTACTTCTTTCGGTACCCGCCAGACAGATACTCCTGAGAGAAGATTCCGGTTAGCGAGGCTCCGGTGCCACGCATCTTGATCTGAGCTTCGTATGCTCTATCTACAAATGCTACAAATCGCAGCGCGTCCACCTGGTTATCGAGCTGGTAGCAGTCTGTGAGCCCCACACAACGAATGCCTTCGAGAAGGCGACCGTACCTTGACGGGTGGATCCTACTCAAATGCTTCAAGAGCGCGCCAAAGTCATCGACTGCAGTGCTATTACCCTCTTGAGCACCTAACCATGTCGATAGATCGCTTTCGGAGACGACTCGGTCGCCAACATTTATTGGCCGGTGACGATGATCTTCCCCATCAATCCGCAGCATCTCAAATTGATCTGCAATTCCATGGATTTCTCGCTGGAAATCAGAAGCCGCGAATCTGCCTTCACCAAGGGCATTGGGTGGGGTGTTGCTGGTGGCCGCGAACCGCACACCCTTGACTGCCAATTCATTCAATAAACGAGACATCATCATGGTGTCACCGGGGTCATCTAACTCAAACTCGTCAATGCAGATGAGTTCAAACTTGCCTAAAGCCTTAACCGCTTCAGCAAAGCCAAGGGCCCCAATCAAACTGGTAAAGGAAATGAAACTGCCGAAGGCCTTCTTTCCAACAAAGTCATGCCAGATCGAGGCTAAGAGGTGGGTTTTACCAACTCCAAAGCCACCGTCTAGGTAAATTCCAGTCGGCTGGGCTGAAGCCTTTGCAAAAATCTTTCTGGACACCTTGCCGGATGCGAACTTCGCGGCCAGGTCCCGCGCCAACGCCTGACTTGGAAACTCGGTATGGGGCAGGTAGTTGGCGAAGCGAGCTTGCCCGAACTCTCTGGGTGGCACCAATTCAGCGACTAACTGGCTGACGTTCGCTTGGGGATTCACCCCCACCAGGGACTTAAAAGTTGCCGCGTTTATTGCCAATTATGACCCTGCCGTTGGATGATTTGAGTTCATCAGTTAACCTATTTGATGGTACACACAAGACCAGAAAGAATTTGTAGCTAATGAGCATTGAAATCGAGAGCAATCCTAAGTTTGCCGAGTACTCAAATCCGGAAGTCTTGGTTAGCAGTGAATGGCTGAGCCAAAACCTGGGACGAGACGGTCTAGTCGTTGTTGAATCCGACGAAGATGTGCTCCTCTACGAAATCGGCCACATTCCGGGAGCTGTAAAAATTGACTGGCACACGGATCTGAACGACCCGGTTACCAGAGACTATGTTTCTGACGAAAGCTTCGCAAAACTTCTGGGAAGTAAGGGAATCACCCGAGACACGACCGTCATCCTTTACGGAGACAAATCAAACTGGTGGGCTTCATATGCACTCTGGGTATTCAAGCTTTTTGGACACCCCGATGTACGCCTGCTTGATGGAGGCCGAGACAAGTGGGTCGCCGAGGGACGAGAGCTAACAAAAGCCGAGCCTGAGATCGTTGCCGCAGAGTATCCAGTAGTGAAGCGTGACGATTCAACCCTTCGAGCATTCCGAGATGATGTACTTAGCCATTTTGGGAACCCTCTCATCGACGTTCGTTCTCTTGAAGAATATTCTGGCGAGAGAACTCACATGCCCGCCTATCCAGATGAAGGCGCACTCCGCGGTGGTCATATTCCAAGTGCTGCATCTGTTCCCTGGGCCAAGGCAGTTGCAGAAGACTCCTCTTTCAAATCAAGAGCAGACTTGGAGTCCGTTTATCTAGATGGAGCTGGCCTAAAAGCTGGTGACAAAGTGATTGCGTACTGCCGAATCGGCGAAAGATCAAGCCACACATGGTTCGTCCTAAATTATCTACTCGGTTTCGAGAACGTTAGAAATTACGACGGTTCATGGACCGAATGGGGCAGCCTTGTAGGCGTACCAATCGTCAAGGGTGTTGAACCCGGCGCTGCACCTAAGCCAAGGGTTGCTTAGTTTGCCAAAAGAAACCACGAGTGGTCTAATCGAGGATTTTCAATCCATCGGTGTTAAAGATCGCCTTAATTTACTTTTGGAGTTCAGCGAGAATCTCCCAGTTCTACCGTCGCGTTATTTGGATCACCCCGATCTCCTAGAGCGCGTTGAGGAGTGCCAGTCGCCCATATATCTGTTCGTAGAAGTAACTGATGGTCATGTTTATCTGTTTTTTACAGCGCCAGAGGAATCTCCGACGACTCGAGGCTTCGCTAGCATTTTGCACTCTGTCATGGATGGCCTTTCGATTCAAGAAACCCTCGATTTTGATGATGATTTCCCATCAAAGATAGGCCTTGCAGAGGCCGTCTCCCCTCTTCGTATTCGTGGAATGCGCGGCATGATGGCAAGAATCAAACGTCAGGTCAGAGAGAAGCAGTAATTGCGAAAAGTTGATCTCATTGCGGGTCAAGAGTTTAATCAGCTAACGGAAATACTGCCGAAGTGGCAGGGTTGGCTCGCAACACTAGTTCTTTCCGAAGAAGGCCATTTTGTTGGCAACGACGGAAGCTCAAAAGAGATTAGTAATCACCTAGATCTGCAGCTACTGCTCGCTCTTAGGTCAAAAGCAGAGGTCATTTGCACCACCGGAAAGACCGCTCGAGCGGAAGCTTATAAAGCATCGAGATTTGCACCTTTGGCTTTTATTACAGCTGCCAGGGAATCCCTTGACTCTGTACCAGCTGTTAAATTTCCAGGTGGCTTTCCAAACATCTTTATAACTCCGCCGATTGAATCGAATCCTTTTGAATGGGCAAATACTGAGCTCGCCACCGCCGGACACAATTCAATGCTCTTCGAGGGTGGCCCAGCGAGCCTGGCGACACTTTGGAGTTCCAAACTCCCGGTGCAACTGGTCCTATCTATTGCAAACTGCAAAGACCCAGCAGCAGTGCATCCAGCTGAGCTCTTGCAGCAGGCTATCTCTGGGATTCACCTGGGCGACCCGCTCGATGAGCTAATCATTGGCTCAAACCTGGTCACAAGATGGGCCAAGTCCCCTCTGTAGCGGCGTGGCAACTCAGCTGTGCCTAGGTTGAGATTTATCTTTATGAAGATGATTGAAGTAGAAATCGATGAAGGCGCTCCGGCAGAATTCCGTCTTGCCGTGGAGTCTTTGCGCGCGGCCGCTGTTCGTGAAGAGCTCGTATTGCAGCAAATCGATGCACCCGGGAAGCTTGCGAAACATGAGGTTGCTTTCTCGGCAAATGTGGATGCCACTTCAACCGATGTAGCTACAGATTTGGGAACTGGCAGGTTTGTGTTGCTTTGGGACCCGGAAGAGCCGGAGCCTTGGGGTTCTAGGTTTCGCGTTATTACCTTTGCGAAATCGCCCTTGGAAACAGACATTGGTGCCGATGAGCAAATATCAGATGTCGCATGGGCTTGGTTAACCGAGGCGCTGCAGAACCGTCACGCGAACTTCATAGCAGAAGCAGGAACGGCCACCAGAATCATTTCTTCTGGATATGGTGCTCTAAGCAATCAGAGCGACCACGCTGAACTTGAAATTAGGGCATCCTGGTCCCCTGTAGATACAAATGCGAATGCACACCTTGAGGCGTGGCAGGATTTGGTCTGCATCATGTCTGGTTTGCCAAATCTTCCGGCTGGAGTTTCCAGCTTTGCTTCGGGTCGATGACCGAAGAACAAATAGACCTTCCACTTCTATCGAAACCTCGAGTTGATCGAGTTGAATTAATTAGCAGTGTCGATGAACTAATTGCAGCTTGCGAAATACTCGCCAACTCATCCGGACCATTCGCGATTGACGCAGAGCGGGCATCGGGCTTCAAATACAGTCAACGCGCCTACCTCATTCAAGTTCATCGAAAAAACTCTCCAATTTTTTTGATTGACCCAATAGCGGTGCAGCATGACCAAGAATTGCACCCAGCTGAGGCTAGCGCACTTGGAGTGTTTGCCACTGTTCTCTCAACCGATGAGTGGATACTGCACGCTGCGAGCCAAGATATTCCTTGCTTGAGAGAATTGGGCCTAGAGCCAACTCGAATATTTGATACCGAATTGGGGTCAAGACTAGCCGGTTTACCAAGAGTTGGTTTGGGAGCTGTGACTGAGCACTTCTTGAAAGTCAAGTTGGCGAAGGAACACTCTGCAGTTGATTGGAGTTCGCGTCCGCTCAAGGAAGATTGGCTGAACTACGCGGCTTTGGATGTTGATGTTCTCCACGAGTTGCGAGATGGACTTGCAGAATTATTGAAGGAGCAAGGGAAGTTACTTTGGGCAGAGCAGGAGTTCGCAAAGGTAATTGAAATGCAACCAAAGCAAGCCAAGATTGACCGTTGGCGTGGAATGAGTGGCATGCATGAAATCAAAGATGCGCGCTCCTTGGCTATAGCGCGTGAGCTTTGGACGGCGCGTGAAGCACTCGCCGAGAAACTAGATGTGTCTCCAGGAAGGCTAATTCCGGATGCCTCAATTGTTGGAGTTGCAGCGAATCCGCCGAAAACGAGGCCAGAACTTGCCGCGTCAAAAACTTTTTCAGGAAGAGCAAGTCGGAGTTATCTTGACACCTGGTGGGCAGCGTTAAGCGAAGGTACAAATACGAGAGATGTTCCGCCAGTTCGGCTTCCTCAAATTGGAATCCCCAATCACCGTACCTGGCCTAACCGCTACCCCGAAGCTGATCGAAGGCTTAAATCTGTGAGAGCCAAACTAGCTGAACTGAGCGAGAGCATTCTGGTTCCGCTCGAGAATTTGATAAGCCCGGAAACGATTCGACAAATCTGCTTTGAACAAATTTCGCCATTAACTCTTGAAGCAGTTGAAGCTCGACTCAATGATTTTGATGCCAGGCCTTGGCAGAAAATAACTACAGCCGAAACGATTCTTTCCGGACTGGTAGAGGCGGAGACTCCAGTTATCCCTGTTGAAAAAGATTCAGGGTCTACAGAGGGCGCTTAAGCGGCTCAAGTTCAACAAGCGGCTTAGCATGCGGGACCTTTGATCCAACTACCTGAGCCACAATGTCATGAGCAATTGACTGTGCGGTCAATCCAACGCGTTCCATGATTTGGCCCCTAGAAGCATGTTCAAGGAACTCGTCAGGAAGGCCCACCTCGTTCAAGGCAGTATCAACCTGTGCCGCACGCATATCCTGTCGAACCCTGGTGCCAATGCCGCCAACCTTAATTCCATCTTCGATGGTGACCACAAGACGGTGCTCCGAAGCCATTTGAATAACAGATTTGGCAACTGGGACAACCCAGCGAGGATCGATAACTGTTGAACCAATTCCCTGCGCAGCAAGAAGTTCAGCTACTTGCAATCCAACAGTCGCCATGGAGCCAACGCAGAGTATTAGAACATCCTTGCTTGCCGATTGCAGAAGAATGTCAACTCCATCTGTAGTTCGGCTGAGCGCCTTGATGTTGTTGCCCACGCTACCCTTAGAGAACCTCAGAACAGTAGGAGCGTCTTTGACCGCTACCGCTTCGCATAGTTCCTCACGAAGAGTCTCAGAGTCTCTTGGTGCCGCGATTCGTATCCCTGGAACCACCTGCAGAACAGATAGATCCCACATGCCGTGATGGCTCGCGCCATCCGGTCCGGTGACTCCAGCTCGGTCAAGAACAAAGGTTACGCCTGCCTTATGTAGAGCAACGTCCATCAGAACCTGATCAAAAGCCCTGTTCATGAAAGTTGCGTATACGGCAACCACCGGATGCAATCCCCCAAAAGCCATCCCTGCAGCCGAAGTAACTGCATGCTGCTCTGCAATACCCACATCAAATACTCGCTTTGGGTATTTCTTGGCGAACTTTTCTAAGCCAACGGGAATCAACATCGCGCCAGTGATTCCTACAATGTCTTCTCTTGAGTCAGCAATCTTAACGATTTCCTCCCCAAAGGCCCCAGTCCAGGTTTGCTCCGTTGCCTCTTCGAGAGACTCGCCGGTGCTTGGGTCGATTTTTCCAACTGCGTGGAACTGGTCGTCTTCGTGAAGCATGGCCGCGTCAAAACCACGACCCTTCTGAGTGATGGCGTGAACAATCACCGGCGATCCATACTTCTTAGCTTGACGCAACGCCTGCTCCATAGCCTGAAGATCGTGCCCGTCTACCGGACCTATGTATTTAATGTCTAGATTCGGAAACATGCCCTGGGGAGCAAAAGTCGAAAGCAAACCCTTACCAGCACCGCGCACTGCTGAGTAGAACAACCTACCAACGACACCAAACTTATAAAAGAACTTCTTGCTTAACTTATAGAGACGACGGTAATTTTTATCGGTTCTAACATCATTTAGATATCTTGCTAAACCTCCAATTGTTGGAGCGTAGCTTCTACCGTTGTCATTAACGACGATTACCAATTTACGATCGTTATCGTGAGAGATGTTGTTTAATGCTTCCCACGCCATTCCACCGGTGAGGGCGCCATCGCCAATAACGGCCACAACATATCTGTCAGTTTGTTCCGTTAGTTTGTAGGCCTTAGCAATTCCGTCTGCCCAAGATAACGAGGAAGACGCGTGCGAACTTTCTACAATGTCGTGCTCTGATTCAGAGCGCTGAGGATATCCAGCTATGCCGTCTTTCTGCCGCAGCGAAGAAAAATCTTTTCTGCCGGTAAGCAGTTTGTGCACGTAGGACTGGTGGCCAGTATCAAAAACAATAGAGTCATTCGGAGATTCAAAAACTCTGTGAATGGCTATTGTGGTTTCTACGACACCTAGGTTTGGCCCAAGGTGCCCGCCAGTTTTGGAAACCGATGAAATCAGATATGTTCTAAGGTCGTGGGCCAGGGTCTTCAACTCTTCAGGGTTGAGAGAATCTAGGTCCCTTGGACCATTAATTCGCTCTAGAACATTCATTTTCAACTCAACCAATTAGCTGCTGTAGCTATTCCGATTAGGCAACCAAACTGCGCAGAACGTACTGCAAGATTCCGCCATTTCGGTAGTAGTCAGCTTCTCCTGGTGTATCAATTCTTACAACGGCGTCAAACTCTACGTCTGGCTTGCCGGCTGCCGAATGCTCTGACGCTTTAGCCAACACACGGACCGTCTTAGGAGTGACACCTTTGTTGAGCTCTTCAATGCCGGTAATTTCAAACACTTCTGTTCCATCAAGACCCAGCGATTCAGCATTCTTTCCAACAGGGAACTGCAATGGAAGTACACCCATACCAATCAGGTTGCTTCGGTGAATACGCTCGAAACTTTCGGTAATTACAGCGCGAACACCAAGCAAGCTTGTTCCCTTCGCTGCCCAGTCGCGAGAAGATCCCGATCCGTATTCCTTGCCGCCAAGAATTACCAACGGAATTCCTGCTGACATGTAATTGCTCGAAGCGTCATAGATGAATGCCTGAGGCGCGTCAGCCTGAGTGAAGTCACGTGTATATCCACCCTCAACATCATTGAGTAGCTGATTACGCAGACGAATGTTCGCAAAGGTTCCGCGAATCATTACTTCGTGGTTTCCTCGACGAGAACCGTAACTGTTGAAATCCACCCTCGAGATGCCGTGATCTGTCAGATACTTTCCGGCCGGAGAATCTGCCTTGATTGAGCCGGCTGGGCTGATGTGGTCGGTAGTTACCGAGTCACCAAGTTTTGCCAACACCCTTGCACCAGAAATGTCCTTGACTGCATCTGGAGTCTTCTTCATTCCATCAAAGTAAGGTGGCTTGCGCACATAGGTAGATTTTGGATCCCATTCAAAGACTGCACCCTTAGGTGTTGGCAGTGACTTCCAGCGGCTATCACCCTCAAAGACACCTGCGTACTGAGTCTTAAACATGTCTGAATTGATTGACTCGTCAATAGTCTTCTGGACTTCTTCAGCGGTAGGCCAGATGTCCTTGAGGTATACAGGAGCACCGTCGCTTCCCTCGCCCAATGATTCGGTCTCGAAATCAAAATCCATCGTGCCAGCTAATGCATATGCAATCACCAGTGGAGGGGACGCAAGATAGTTCATCTTTACGTCTGGACTGATTCTGCCTTCAAAGTTTCTGTTTCCAGAAAGAACTGCGGTTACAGCCAAATCATTGTCATTAATTGCTTGTGAGATCTCGTCAGACAAAGGTCCAGAGTTTCCGATGCATGTTGCGCAACCGTAACCAACAAGGTTGAAACCTAATGCGTCTAGATCTTTGGTGAGACCTGCCTTGTTGTAATACTCGGTGACAACTTTTGATCCTGGAGCAAGTGAGGTCTTTACCCACGGCTTTGCCTTAAGGCCCTTAGCAACTGCTTTACGAGCAACTAGACCTGCAGCTAACATCACCGAAGGGTTAGATGTGTTTGTGCATGAAGTAATTGAGGCAATAGCAACGTGACCGTTGTTCATTGCAAAGGATTGGCCCGCAACAGCAGTTGGCTTTGATGCCTGTGCAGTATAGGTAGGAAGTACTTTCCTAAACGATTCTTTAGACTCGCTCAAAATGATTCTGTCTTGAGGTCGCTTTGGTCCCGCAATAGAAGGTACGACAGTAGCTAAATTAAGTTCTAGATACTCACTGAACCTTGGCTCGATACTTGGATCGTGCCATAGCCCCTGAGTCTTTGCATAAGCTTCGACGAGGTCAATCTGCTCTTGAGAGCGGCCGGTGACACGCAAGTAGTCAAGAGTTACTTCGTCAATTGGGAACATGGCGGCGGTAGAGCCGAATTCAGGACTCATGTTTCCGATGGTTGCTCGGTTTGCAAGAGGCACAGAAGTTACGCCGGCGCCATAGAATTCAACAAACTTTCCAACCACACCGTGCTTGCGCAGCATTTCTGTGATGGTTAGAACAACATCCGTTGCAGTAACGCCGGTTGAAATCTGTCCGGTTAGTTTGAATCCAACTACCTTTGGAATCAACATTGAAACTGGCTGCCCCAACATCGCAGCCTCTGCTTCAATTCCACCGACTCCCCAGCCCAGTACTCCTAGACCATTAACCATCGTGGTGTGTGAATCTGTTCCCACGCAACTGTCTGGGTAGGCCTGTATTTCACCATTGACCTCACGAGCCATTACAGTTCGCGCAAGGTACTCGATGTTGACCTGGTGTACGATTCCTGTGCCTGGTGGCACTACTTTGAAGTCATCAAATGCGGTTTGGCCCCATCTTAAGAACTGATATCTTTCACCGTTGCGGTTGTATTCAAATTCAACGTTCTTCTCGAACGCATCAGGTGAGCCAGCGACGTCAATCTGCACGGAGTGATCAATTACCAATTCTGCAGGGGCAAGCGGGTTGATGCGCTTTGGATCTCCACCCAATTCAGCAACAGCCTCACGCATTGTCGCGAGGTCAACCACACAAGGAACTCCTGTGAAGTCCTGCATAATCACTCGAGCTGGAGTGAATTGGATTTCAACATCCGGTTCGGCACTCGGGTCCCAGTTGACCAAGGCATTGATGTGATCAGAGGTGATGTTTGCGCCGTCTTCTGTTCTAAGCAGATTCTCGAGCAAGATTTTGAGGCTGTAAGGAAGAGTCCTTGAATCAACTGAATCGAGTTTGAAGATTCGATACTCCTTGGAACCTACCTTGAGTAGGTCAGCGGAGTTGAAACTGTTTACTTTGGACATCCTTGTCTTTCCTTACTTTGAGCGAACGCTCTCTAAAAATACCACTAACGAGGCTTAGAAACGGCCCCACGAATCAGCAACCAGGTAAACCAGATACATAACGCATACAGCGGGACCCCCATTGCGATCCTAAAAACTCCAAGCAACTCGGTTTGTCCTGCGAAATAGAGCGGTACCTGTACCAGCAATCTGGCCGAAAAAAGACCAATCCATAGCAGCGTTGCGACTTGAAACCTACGTGCAAGGGCTTTGTCTTTCCGCCATGATTTGGCATCGCCGAGCAACGCCCCCACCAATAGACCGATGATTGGCCACCTAATAATCACTGAGATTAGAAGCACAGAGCCGTATATTGCGTTTGTAAAAAATCCTTGGATGAAATAATCGGCTGCTTGGCCGCCTTCACGCAGCGGCAGAAATGCCGAAATACCAATACCGATGGCGCCAGCGATTGCCTGAGTCAGAGGTTTTTTACGTATCAATTGAAGAAGGAGAAAAAAAGCACTCACGGAAACGGCCGAAACAACCGCAGCAACAGTGTTTCTTGAGATTGAGAGCACTGTCACGAATAGCATGGCGGGCAAAATTGACTCGATAATGCCAAGCCAACCGCCGACAGCACCTAGAACCGAGGTCTTGGAAATACTCAATTGCCCTTGGTCATTCTGCAGACCTAAGCGTGAAGGCTTTGAATTGTTGGACATAAATCTATAGAGACCTCGGAGGGGCAACTGTGCCACCCGGAATTGAAAGAGGCAGTAGATCCTTTGGAGGCAATGGCACATCGCCACGCACAACCACGACCGACCTGAAGAGATCGTCTATATCAGCGGCAGCACGTGCATCGTTTAAGGCTGCGCCGCCAACAACTCCCCTGAGAAACCACTTTGGTCCATCAACACCAATGAACTTGGCCAGTCGGTGCCCGGCCTGTTTTCCCGACTCATCATTTAGCGGGATTCTCGCGATTAGCTCAGGGCCCAAGGAGCCAATTCGCTCTTCGGTCTCTCCCCCTTGGCTTGCAAGGCTTTCACGCATTTGAGTTCGAATCTCGTGCCAAACCCCCTCATTTTTTGGTGCAGCAAAAGCCTGCAATTGAAGTGATGATCCGGCAAAGTCCATACTTATGGCCACAATTCTCTGGCTAGCTTCCTCTACCTCGAGTCGCATGGCAAGGTTTTCGCGAGACGGAATGCGCAAAGATCCAAAATCTACATAGGGCTTTACGCCTTGAACCTCACTGATGTCGAGCGGACCGGCAGATCGACGGTCGGCAGGTGCGGACTTATCCGCTGAGTAACTCACGCTCATCTACTTTTTTCCCGTAGATCCGTGGCCGCCTTCGCCACGGTCACTTTCTGGAAGCTTCTCTACTTTGTGAAACTGTGCCCGCGCCACTTCTTGAATTACCAACTGAGCGATACGGTCTCCCACTTCAACAGAAAAATCTTGATCTGTTGAATTGTAGAGATTGACGGCGATCTCGCCGCGGTACCCAGCATCGATTGTTCCAGGGGTATTCAATACGGTTATTCCAGATTTATGCGCCAGACCAGACCTAGGGTGCACAAGGCCCACGTAGCCATCAGGTAAAGCAATCGACACACCAGTAGGCACTAGCACTCTTCCCATGGCTGGAACCACGGCAGCAACTCTGGCGCGCAAGTCCGCTCCAGCGTCTCCTGGCTGAGCGTAAGTAGGTAGAAAAGCATCGTCTGCGACGATCAAAACTGGCACATTCTTATTCACGGTAAGAGCGTAATCTAATTACATGAGTAAAGTGGCAGGCCAGGATGTTGAATACCAGGAGCGGGTTTACCCAAAATGGAGCAGTTTTCTGCCGGTTTT
>JBFYON010000077.1:0-2566 GCA_041303755.1 Micrococcales bacterium
AACAATCCACCAATTAGTGGTCCAAGCACCGATGAAGTTCCAAAGACCGCCATGAACATACCTTGGTAGCGTGCACGCTCACGTGGCGGAACGATGTCGGCAAGAATTGTTAGTGAAAGGGTGAATAGACCACCTGCACCGATTCCTTGGAATGCTCGCCAAATTGCTAACTCGTACATTGAGTTAGAGAACGCGGCAGCAACCGAACCAATTACAAAAACTGCAATTGCAAAAATAAACAAACGGCGGCGACCAAAAATGTCACCGAGCTTTCCATATAGAGGAGTGGTCACGGTTGATGTGATCAGGTAGGCGGTAGTTGCCCATGCTTGCAGTTCAAGACCCTTGAGATCATCTGCCACAGTACGCATGGCACTGCCCACAACCGACTGGTCGAGCGCTGACAAGAACATGCCGGACATCAGACCAACCAACACCAGCATGATCTGGCGGTGAGTCATGACTCCGGTTTTTGCTGATTCTTCAGCTGCAGCTTTACGTTCGGCACGCGCCATTTTGACTCAATTCAGGGGGATGTTTTCGGAAAAAGTTAGGCTAGTTGAATGCACCAGCCAGAACTCCAGCCTAAACCCGCAAATTGGAAACTAGTTCTAACTAGCTCAATCCTTTTGCTGGCGTTGCTGGTGCCATCGGCGGCCCAGGCTGTTGACCCTTCGCCCAGCCCCTCCGCAAGCCCTAGTGTCAGCCCCAGCCCAAGTGCCAGTCCAGGCCCAAGCGAAACCCCGCTGCCCAGCCCCACAGCTGAACCAACCGATACTCCTCTTATCTATGACATAGATAGTGCGGCATCCCTGCACGTGGTGGTGAATAAGAAGCGTCCGCTAAACCCAATTACCTATAGGCCCAAACTCACCAAATTTGGCGGCATCTACATGGCTAAACCGACTAGGGCTGCATATAAGAAGTTAAAGGCAGCCGTTTCCGCACAGGGCCTCGGAACTTTGTGCGTGAATAGCGGTTATCGCAGTTATGCCAGCCAAAAAGTAATTCACGCCATGCGGGTCAGTCAGCTTGGCAAAAAAGCAGGAGAGAAGTTAGCCGCCCGGCCAGGTTACTCCGAGCACCAAACAGGCCTAGCCATAGATATTTCAACCACCGCGCTTGGTTGCCGAATTGGTTCATTTGGGGCCAGTAACGCTTCTAAGTGGATTGCATCAAATGCTTGGCAATACGGCTTCATCGTGCGGTACCCAAGCAGCGCAAAGACCAAAATCACCGGCTACGTTTGGGAGCCATGGCACCTGCGCTACGTAGGAATTGAATTAGCCACCGATATGCAATCTCGAGGGATCACAACCCTAGAGGAATATTTCACGCTGCCAGCAGCCTCTAAGTATTAGCCTTGATGCATGTCATCCAAAAAGACCTATTCCTACCTTGGCCCAATCGGCACATTCACTGAACTTGCCCTTGCCCAGGTTGCCGATGCAAAAGGCGCAAATTGGAAAGCAGTTGCGCACGTTCAAGACGCAATCGATGACGTAATTTCCGGTCGTGCACTGCGCGCAATAATCCCGGTTGAAAATTCTGTTGAGGGCGGCGTTAGCGCAACCTCTGATGCTTTGGCCGCGAACCCAAACATTCGCATTTATGGTGAATACCTGGTGCCGGTAACTTTTGATTTGGTTGCCCGCCCAGGAACAAAAATAGAAGACGTCAAAATTGTCGCGACCCATCCGGTTGCTTATGCGCAGACTCGCGCTTGGCTTTCAAAAAATCTGAAGAAGCACACTCACCTTGCTGCAACTTCTACCGCTGCTGCGGCTGCTGGATTATTGAGCACCGATTCTCACTCGGCCAACGTTGACGCAGCAGTTGCCGCACCAACAATCACAAAGCACTACAAGCTAAGGGTGTTGGCAAAAAATATTGGCGACAACAAAAAAGCGCAGACACGTTTCTTGCAAATTGGTTTGGCAAAGGGCGAGGCACCTAAACCAACTGGTAAAGACAAGACCTCTGTGATTGTTGAGTTGCCTAGTGATCGTCCGGGTTCGCTGCTTGAAATGCTTGAGCAGTTTGCCGCACGCGGTGTGAACCTTTCAAGAATTGAATCACGCCCAATTGGTGATCAGCTTGGTAGATATCGCTTCAACATTGACATTGAGGGCCACATCAATGATTCAGCTGTTGCCGAAGCGCTAAAGGGACTGCACCGATTCTCACCGAATGTAATTTACCTAGGGTCTTACGCACGCGCAGATAAAAAGAAATCTGTGCACGAAGGCAATAACGCTAACGCTGCTTTCGCCGCTGCCGAAAAGTGGATCGCAAAACTTTAGGAATAATTAAACCCGCACGGTAATTGCGCGCGGAACAATTTCAAATTCTGCTTCGCTAACCATTCCAAGCACATCGCCATCTAATTGCAAGTGCACTGGTCTATCGGGAGTTACGCGTAACTTTGAGCCGGTTAGGTTTTCAATTGTCTTAACGTTTGCGGTTGCGTCCATCAGCTGACGACCAATTCTGTTTGGGCGCACATTCTGATTTGCAAAGACAACTCTGCCCCAAAGATCTAGCCAGTTCCAAAATCTTCTTGGTC
>JBFYON010000078.1:0-4461 GCA_041303755.1 Micrococcales bacterium
GACGCCTACGTTGCGACAGGTGAACCCCTTAAGGTTGCCGGGGCTTTCACCATTGACGGGCTGGGTGGTGCATTCTTGAGATCAATCGAGGGAGATGCCCACACTGTGATTGGGCTTAGCCTGCCTACTCTGCGCGAATTAGTGATTTCACTGGGTGTTGAATATCCAAGCCTTTGGAATAAATAGCCTCGAACTGGACCTTTTCACAAGAGATTTGCGATTTTTTTGTGATTTTGGGCCAATAAATGCCCCTTTTTAGCCAATAGGCTTGGAAATTATGACTTCAACCCCAAAGAAAATCTCCAAGGTACTCATTGCTAACCGCGGTGAGATTGCCGTGCGCATTGCTCGCGCTGCCAAGGATGCTGGAATTCAGTCGGTAGCGGTTTACGCGGATCAAGATCGCGACGCGATGCACGTGAAAATGGCAGATGAGGCTTATGCGCTGCACGGCAGCACCGGCCCAGAGACTTACTTGGTAATTGAAAAGATTTTGGCTGTGGCCAAAAAATCTGGGGCGGACGCTGTTCACCCTGGCTACGGCTTCTTGGCTGAGAACGCTAGTTTTGCCCAGGCGGTTATCGATGCCGGATTGATCTGGATTGGCCCATCTCCAAAAGCGATTGAACAGCTTGGTGACAAAGTTTCTGCACGTCACGTTGCCGAAAAAGCTGGCGCTCCCCTGGCTCCTGGAACCCTTGATCCAGTATCGGGTTCAGCAGAGGTTTTGGAATTCGTAAAGCAGCACGGTCTGCCAGTTGCCATTAAGGCAGCTTTCGGCGGCGGCGGTCGCGGTATCAAGGTTGCCTATAAAGAGGACGAAGTTGCCGAAGCTTTTGATTCTGCGACCCGTGAGGCAATCGCTGCTTTTGGTCGAGGCGAATGCTTCGTTGAGAAGTACTTGGAAAAACCTCGCCACGTTGAAACCCAGTGCTTGGCAGATAACTACGGAAACGTAGTTGTAGTTTCAACTCGTGACTGCTCACTGCAACGTCGCCACCAAAAACTTGTTGAAGAAGCTCCTGCTCCGTTCTTGACCAAAGAGCAGATTGATCGTCTCTACTCGTCTTCAAAAGCAATTTTGAAAGAGGTTGGTTACCAGGGTGCGGGAACCTGTGAGTTCCTAGTTGCACAGGATGGCACCATCTCTTTTCTTGAGGTAAATACTCGACTACAGGTTGAGCACCCAGTGTCTGAAGAAGTAACCGGGCTTGACCTTGTGCGTGAGCAGTTCCGTATCGCTGAGGGCGGCGTTCTTGATTATGCAGATCCTGAGATTAAGGGTCACTCAATTGAATTCCGCATCAACGGTGAAGACGCTGGCCGAAACTTTATGCCAGCACCTGGACCGGTTCACGTTTTCAAAGCACCTTCTGGCCCGGGAGTTCGCGTTGACACCGGTGTTCAATCTGGAGATGAAATCTCTGGATCGTTTGACTCCATGGTCGCAAAGCTAATCGTCACTGGCGCTACTCGTGAAGAAGCACTCGCTCGTTCTCGTCGGGCACTTGCTGAGATGGAAGTGTTGGGACTACCAACTGTTCTTCCGTTCCACCGCAAAATTGTTAATGACCCAGCCTTTATTGGCAATGCAGCGGCAAACAAATTTGGAATTTATACCCGATGGATTGAAACCGAATGGGTCAACGACATTCCTGCTTGGAGCGGTGTTGCTGAGATTCTTGCAGAGCCAGCAGAGCGTCACAATGTAGTTGTTGAGGTAGGCGGCAAGCGTATTGAGGTTTCACTGCCAAAGCGTTTACTTGGGGCTGCTGGGCCAGTAACGGCCGGGCATGCCCCAAAGCGCAAGAGCCACTCGCACGCAACCGCGGGAGGTGGCAGTGGCAACACCATCAAGGCGCCAATGCAGTCCACCGTTGTGAAGATTGCCGTGGCAGTTGGCGAAACAGTTCAAGAAGGCGATCTAGTCGTTGTGTTAGAAGCCATGAAGATGGAACAGCCAATGACCGCGCACAAGGCCGGAAAAATCAAATCAATCACCGCTGAAGTCGGCGCCACAGTTCCAGCTGGAACCGTTTTGCTGGAGATCGAGTAACTAGTTAGAGATTTGGCTGGTGCAGCGCTCGCGCTGCATTGCTAATGGTTTCGCTGATCGATGGGTAGACGGTAAAGGTTCGCGCTAGCTCATCTACGGTTAGTCGATTTTCGATTGCGATCGCAATCGAGTAAATCAAGTCTGAAGCTCGCGGAGCAACGACCACACCACCGATAACGGTTCCGCCGGTTGAACAAATCAACTTAATGAAGCCAAATTCAAGGCCCTGCATTTTTGCACGCGGGTTAGTGTTGAGTTCGATTTTCTCAACAAAGCCATTGACCTTGCCATCTTTGATGTCCTGCTCCATCCAGCCAACAGATGCAATCTCTGGAGCGGTAAAGACGTTAGAGGCAACATTGCGAACCTCTGTTGGCGCAGCCACGTCACCCATAGTGTGAAATACCGCTGTACGACCCTGCATGGCTGATACAGATGCAAGCGGTAAAAATGTGCTGCAGTCACCAACGGCGTAAACGTTAGCGCGCGATGTGCGGGCGACTTTATTCACTTCAATGTGACCAGATTCAGTGAGTACAACACCAGCTTCTTCAAGACCAAGACCTGCGGTGTTTGGAATCGAACCAACCGCCATTAGACAGTGTGAGCCTTTGATAACTTTTCCATCGGCAAGAGTTACTTCAACTCCTGATCCAGTATTGACAACTTTCTCAGCGCGAGTTTTATTCATCACGTTGATTCCGTTGTTTCTAAAAACCTGCTCAAGCAGTTGCGCGGCATCGGCATCGTTTCCCGGCAACACAGTATCGCGG
Source organism: Micrococcales bacterium (assembly GCA_041303755.1). Taxonomy (GTDB): domain Bacteria; phylum Actinomycetota; class Actinomycetes; order Actinomycetales; family Microbacteriaceae; genus Rhodoluna. Next base: position 2,830 of record JBFYON010000078.1, read on the forward strand.
CTTGAAACTAATGTGACCTCGCTGCCAAGGCCACGATATGCTGATGCAAATTCGGCACCGGTAACACCGGAACCAACCACAATCATGTGCTCCGGAAGTTCATCGAGGTTATAAAGCTGAGTCCAAGTAAGAATGCGTTCGCCATCTGGCTTTGCGCTATCAAGTTGTCTTGGGTGCCCACCAACAGAAACGATGATGGTCTTGGCTTCTAGACGCTCAGATTTTCCGTCTTCTATTCCATCAACGATTACGTGGTGGTTTCCATCAAGTCGACCAGACCCCTGAATTACTCGCACGCCGGCTTGGATGAGTTGCTCGTACATGTCTTCTGACTGGGCCTTAGCTAAATCAAGCAAGCGCTCATTTACCAAACCAAGATCAATTGAAATTTTTGGATTAACTTTTTTGCCATCCATTGAGAAATACACGCCAAGGCTCTCGGCATGAGTCACGCGCTGCGCCGCCTCTGCCGTTGCAATCAATGTCTTAGATGGAACCACGTCAGTCAGCACTGCGGCACCACCGATGCCGGAGCGCTCAATCAGGGTTACTTCGGCACCAAGCTGGATTCCGGCTAGTGCAGCCTCGTAGCCGCCAGGGCCGCCGCCAATGATTACAATGTGGTGTTTTTTGATTTGAGTATCGCTCACTTACTCCATTCTGCCAGTCGTAGACTCGAAGCATGAACAATCCACTCGATAATTCGTCTTCGAACCCTTTTGAAATAGCAGAGCAGGCGGCCGAGGCCATCGCCAAGGCCACCGGTGTAGCACAGCACGACATTGCCCTGACTCTAGGCTCTGGCTGGGCCAAGGCTGCCGACCTAATTGGCGAGACCGTGGCAACTGTTGACGCCGCTCAGATCGTTGGCTTTTCGGCTCCAGCTGTACAGGGACACGTAGCTACCATTCGCTCAATCAAGTTGCCAAGCGGAAAGCACGCTTTGGTGCTTGGAGCTCGCACTCACTACTACGAGGGACACGGAGTTCGCCGAGTCGCCCACGGTGTGCGCACCGCTGCGGCTGCCGGAGTAAAGACCATGATTCTCACCAACGGTGCTGGTGGCATCAAAGAGAATTGGAAGCCAGGAACACCGGTGCTAATCAGTGATCACATCAACCTAACTGCTGATAGCCCACTTGAGGGTGCCAAATTTGTTGATCTGACAGATCTTTATTCAAAGCGCCTGCGTGAGATCGCGCGCACTGTGGATTCAAGTCTTGACGAAGGTGTCTACTGTCAATTCCGCGGACCACACTACGAGACTCCGGCAGAAGTTCAGATGGCAAAACACATTGGCGGTCACATAGTTGGAATGTCTACATCACTAGAGGCAATCGCTGCGCGTGAAGCTGGAATGGAAATTCTTGGGCTTTCATTGATTACCAACTTGGCAGCTGGAATTCAAAAAGAGCCGCTGAGTCACGCCGAAGTTTTGCAGGCCGGCAAAGATGCTGAATCAAGAATCAGCGCGTTGCTTGCCGAGATTGTCACAAAGCTCTAAGCCGTGCACATGAACGAAGCGGAGCTACTGGAATCAGCATTGGCATGGGCTGAACAAGACCCCGATGCCGAAACCCGTGCGGAACTGATTGCGCTAATTGAGGCCAAAGATATTCCAAGCTTGGCGTC
>JBFYON010000079.1:0-3922 GCA_041303755.1 Micrococcales bacterium
GGGCCTTTGGCTAATGAGGAGCTACAGGTTGAGTCTTTTGACTGACCTTTCACAATTAGCTGAATGCGTTCGTTGACCGATGCTGTGGTCATTTCTTTTTCTCCTGTTTGGTGTTACTTGATTTGAGTGGACCTAAATCTGTTAAATCAATGGAAGCGTCGTAGCGGTAAAGCTGAGGTGGTCGGTGACGTGTGCCCTCTAGACGCTCGCCGGTTGCCAGAACGGATCCATTTGCTTCGACCATGCGCCGAAAGTTTCCAGGGTCAAGTTCGCGGCCAAGTACTGCTTCATAAACTTCACGAAGCTGAGCAAGAGTGAAACGTTCACCCAAGAACCCATGGGCCAGACGACTGTATTCAAGTTTGTTTCGAAGTCGCCACAGCGCGTAGTCAAGAATCAAATTGTGATCAAATGCCAATTTCTCAAGATCATCTGCCCAGAACCATGAAACGTTTTCACTTTCAATCGCCGCCGCGGCCTCATCGCTACCAACGAGCGCCCAATAAACAATTGAGACAACACGATCTTTGTCGTTGCTGCCGGGGGATCGGTCAAGGCTGCCAAATGCGTAAAGTTGCTCAAGGTATCGGGGTTGCAGGCCAGTGGTCTCACGAAGGTTTCGAGCAGCGGCATCAGCCAAGTCCTCGTTCAAGGCCAGCGGACCACCGGGAAGTGCCCACAGGCCTTCAAATGGTTTACGAATTCTTCGGACCAGGGCCAAGGCCAATTTCATTGAGCCTTGCGAATCCGGGCGCAGGGTAAAAATAACCGTAGATACGGCTAAGGCTGGCGCTTCGTTCAAAGCCAGTCACCCCTCTAAAAGTCAATTTGACTTTATCTAGGGATATCTTACAGTCAGAATGACTTTAAGAGCAAATTGGCTCAGTCTTCGCCGATGTCTTCATTCCATAGAGCATCGTTGTGCTCAATGAAGTCAGCCATCAGTTTGATCAGACCGGGGTCATTCATCACGTGCAGTTCGGCTCCGTGCTCGGCCACCCAGTCTTGGCCACCCATAAAGTTTTTGTCATCGCCAACCAACACTCGGCCGATCCCAAATTGGCGGATCAATCCAGAGCAGTACCAGCAAGGGGAGAGGCTTGTTGCCAGAGTGACCTTGCGATAGGAGCGTTGGCGGCCAGCATTTCTAAATGCGCTGGTTTCGCCGTGCATCGAGGCATCGCCTTCTTGCACGCGCAAATTGTGTCCGCTACCAAGTAGTCGGCCTTCTTCATCAAAAAGAGCGGCACCGATAGGTATGCCACCTTCCGCTAGACCAAGGTGAGCCTCGGCAATAGCCACAGACAACTTCTCTTCATCGGTGGTGAACACGTCACCCTTTTTGAAATTGATAGCTGCTGTAATCATTGCCGAGGCCTCCTGATTTAGTTTTTCTTACTTCTTTTTGTTCAGTAGCTTGTAAAGCAAGAAGTAAATGACTGCAGCACTCAAGCCACCAGCGATTGCTGTCCAGTCTCCATTATCCGCGCCTGGGCCAGTCAAGATTCCGTAGAACTTGTAGTTTGGCAATTCAGTTTTCGCGAATAGGAAGATTGCAGTAGCGGTAACCAAAACAAAAGTTATTGGGCCGGCAATGCTTGAATGCTTAGTCTCATCCTTGATTAGGTTGTCAATGTTCTGACCACGGCGTAGCAGGCGATCGACGACCAAAATTGCTACCCAAGGTGCTAGCCAGTAACCAACTGTAAGTAGGAATAGTTCAAAGAACTGCTTGAAGTCATCTTCTACAGCCAGGTAAGAGAGTCCACCACCAATAACTCCCGCCAGGACAACCATGATTGCGCGACGGGTCTTGAAACCAAACTTAACTCCCGCAGCAATAAATGACATTGTGCCTGAGTAGATGTTCAACACGTTTGCCGAAACTGAACCAACTGCAATACCTATAAGTGTTAGCACCGCTAGCCACTGTGGCAATTCGTTTGTGAATGCAGTAGTAGGAAGAAGGCTTCCGTCTACTACGCCGCTCCAAGCAATTGCTCCAACAGACATCAACAGTGTTGTTGCGGTGAAGTTTCCAAGACCGGCAGCTAGGCCAACCGCACGAGGTGAGGTGTTAGCCGGTAGGTAGCGACTGAAGTCGGCAGCAAAGGCTGTCCAACCCTGTGTGTAGCCGTAGGCAAGAGCAACACCCACTGAGAAAGCACCCCACTTGAAATCTGTGGTTGGGTTTGCCGAGAAGTCTCCCTGGCTAATGATGATTACAGCAACGAGTGCAAAGACAACAGCAAGGTAGAAAAATGCGTATCTTTCAAATTTCTGAATTAGATTGTGGCCAAAGAATGCAACAACAACCTGAACCAAAATAATAATTGTCACTGATATCGGTAGAGCAAGATCAGTCAGAGTAGTTAGCGCGAAAGCACCAGATGTGGTGTTCACAGCAAACCAACCAATACCTGCTACCAATGTAGATGTTCCTGCAGGAAGAATGTTTCCTCGAAGACCAAATGCACTGCGGCTAAGCACCATCTGAGGTACTCCGTGGCGTGGGCCCCAGCTACTGAACCAGCCGTGGGTAATCGCTGCAATTGCGTTACCAAGAGTCACGGCAAGAATTGCTTGCCAGACATTTAGACCGGCGAATACCGCAAGGGCACCAATAAAGATGGTTGCGAATTCTAGGTTTGGGGACGACCAGACAGTGAACAGGTGCCATGCCTTGCCGTGACGCTCGCCCGCAGGAATCGGAGCGATGTCGTTAGTTTCAATAGAGGTTGCCTTTGCAGAGCCTGATGTTTTTTGAGCCATAGGTCAGAATCTAGTGGCCTAAACAAAGGCAACCAGCGTGTTTTGCCAACTTTGGAGCGTGTTTCTAAAAAAAGTTTCGAAAGTCTAAACGGCCTATTTAGGGTCCTAAAAAAAGCTTCAATGTAACCTTGAGACATATGGCTTTCCAAGATGAATTGCTGGCTCCGCTGATTGAAGACGAGCAGTCATTGATTTTGATGTTGTCAACCAATTTTGATCAACGAAATCAAGAAGTGATTAAAACATTTGTTGAAGTTTCGGATTTTCCAACCATTGTGCGATTGGAAAATGTTGGTTTTCAAAAAGGTAGAGAGTTTAGTAAAGGCTTAAAAAGATTTGTTCGCTATTCATGTGATCGCTACGACTTCGTTCGACTCATGGCTGAAACAAAAATGGCTGAGCACCTTGACATGAATGATTGGAAATTTTCATTCGATAGCGCAAAGCGTCGCGCGGGACTTTGCAATTACACCGATCAAGTAATTTCAATCTCTAGATACATGGTCGACATTCATAGCATGGAAGAAACTCTTCAAGTTGTTTTACATGAAGTGGCACACGCAATTGCAGGCAAGAAGGCGGGTCACACAAAAAAATGGCTTCAGGTAGCTAGATCCATCGGGTACAAAAACGAAGAATTTACCGGAACCGAAATTGCTGTTGAAACCGCAACCTGGATTGGCGTTTGCCCGAGTGGTCACCGACACTACAGATATCGCAAGCCATCAAGAATGTTGAGCTGTGCAATCTGCAGCCCTGGATTCAATCCGCGTAATTTAATTCGTTGGCGACACCGTGATGAAGTATTACCAAATTATCAAGGCTAAAGAACTAGCAAAGTAACAACTGCTCCAGCGATGAAGTTGAGCCAAATAAATTTCTTCCAGCCCGCATTGGCTTTTGCTGAAGTTTGATCGGTGATGTTCCAAAACGGACTCAAAATAACCAAATAGGGTATGGCTGCAGCGGCTGCAAACGAATAAGGCTGATCAAGTCCAAGTAGAAGCGCTGCTGCTATCACATACGCCACTAGTGATACTCGCACTGTTGCTCTTGCACCAATCACTGTTGCAATAGAGGCAATGCCACCTTCTCTGTCAGCGAGCACATCTTGCACCGCACCAAATGCATGAGAAGCAATACCCCAGAG
>JBFYON010000080.1:0-12531 GCA_041303755.1 Micrococcales bacterium
TCGGTCGCAAATTCTTCTGCGAACTTCCAGCTACTGATTTTGTCTACCATTGGAACTCCTTGGCTTACAGCATAAAGCGGGCTGGACCATGATGATGACACCAAGAGGGTAACCTAAGAGGGTGTTTGGACTAAGCGGCGAAAAGCTCCTGATCTTGGGGCTAATTGCCGTATTCATTTTGGGCCCGGAAAGACTGCCGCACTATGCCCAGCAGCTGGCCAAACTAGTGAAGTCAGTCCGCCGCATGGCCGATGGTGCCAAAGATCAACTTGCCAATGAAATTGGTGAGGAGCTGGACTGGAAAAAACTAGATCCTCGTCAGTACGATCCGCGCAGAATTATTCGTGAGGCCCTGGCAGATGATCTAGTTGTTACTCCAAACGCAACTGCGCTTAACCAGCCAAAGACTCAAGCCCAGCCAAAGTTGGCTGCCGGCGAGCAAGCACCATTCGATTCTGAAGCTACCTGATTGGTTCAGGCTTAGTTCTCAAAACTTACTTGAGCAACTTAATCAATAGGCGCATCATTGGCGCCATCTTGTTGTAGTCCTTTGCGCGTGAAGGCAGTTTCATTGGCCCCCTTGCAATTCCGATTGCTTTTGCCTCGGTGAAGCGCAACAATCCGCCTGGGCCGTTTCGGCGACCCTGACCAGAGGACTTGAAACCACCCATCGGTGTTTCCATAGATGCAAAAGATGCACGGAAGCCTTCGTTGATATTTACGCTTCCAGAATTAAGTCTCTTGGCAACAGCCATGGCTTCACGTTCCGGACCAACCACCGATGCGTTCAATCCGTAATCAGTGTCATTGGCCAGCTGGATTGCCGAATCTAGGTCTTCATATCCCTCAACGTTGACCACTGGTCCAAAAACTTCTTGAGCGTACATGCGGGCATTGCGATTGACATTGGTGATTACTGTTGGGGCATAGAAGTAAGGTCCCGTTTCCGGTAATTGCTTTCCGCCGGCAACAACACTTGCGCCGGTAGCAACGGCATCATCAACAAAGCCCATTACGCGCTGCAGTTGGTTGTATCCACCCAAAGAACCAATGTCCATACTGAAATCATTTGAGCGACCAACCTTTAGTGACTGGGTGCGCTTGGCAATCTCTTCTAGGAATTCAGCCTTGATGCGGTTAGGCACGTAGACACGCTCGATTGAAACGCAAAGTTGTCCGGCTGATCCAAAAGCACCGGCAATTGCAATCTCGGCCGCGCGCTTAATATTTGCGCCTTCAAGCACAATAAGTGGATTCTTACCACCAAGTTCAAGTGAGCAACCAATCAGTCTCTCAGCTGCTCTTGCAGCAACGCGACGTCCAGTTGCGGTGGATCCGGTGAAAGCCACGTAATCTACGTTGTCTGTGATTGCGTTGCCAATCTTTTCTCCGTCGCCAACTACTACAGTCCAAAGCTCTGCTGGAATACCGGCTTCAACAGCTAGGTGTCGAGCAAAGAGAACTGTAAGAGCTGTTTGATTATCAGCTTTTTGCACAACTGCGTTTCCGGCGGCTAAAGCTGGCAAGACATCAAGCATGGTTAGCGCTAATGGATAATTCCAAGGTGTGATCACACCAACAACCCCAAGAGGAACCTGGTCAACATAGGTACGGGTCAAGAATGGAATTCCAGAATCTGTTTTCTTGCGAGCCAGGGTTTTGGCTGAGATCTTTGCGTAGTATTTCGCAGAGTTCATTGCGCCAATGGTTTCCTCAAATGCGTGAGCTCGCGATTTTGCGGTTTCGAGTTGGAGTAAATCTAGAAACTTTGCTTCATCGGTCATCATCAGTTTGCTTAACTCAAGCAATAACTCGGCTCGCTCTGAAACGGGAGTCTTGGCCCAATCAACCTGCGTTTCGCGAGCTGCAACCACTGCCGCCTCAACCTGCGCAACACTCATTTGCGGCAGGTCATAAATCTTTTTACCGTTGGCTGGGTTCAGAACCGGAACGGTATCGGTGTTGGCAGGAAGATGGGCAACTAGGGCCTGGATGCTGGTTTCACTCACAGGCTAACTCTAAGCTTTTTGCCGGCCAGTCCAATCTTGTCTTGGCTAATCTTTTCGGCAATTTCACGGATAGCTGAAACGGCTGGTTCCTTCGGGTGGCTCAAAACCACTGGTTTACCCTGATCGGAGCCCTGTCGCAGAGCCAGACTCATTGGAATCTGACCCAACAAAAACACCGATGCACCAGACAGTGCGCTCAGCCTCTGGGCCACATCGGCGCCGCCGCCGGCACCAAAAATCTCTAGCCTGCTGCCATCAGGTTGTTCAAGCCAGCTCATGTTTTCAATTACGCCAAAGATGCTCTGGCCAGTCTGCAATCCAACCGCACCGGATCTCTCGGCAACCTCGGCGGCGGCCAACTGCGGGGTAGTGACAACAATTGTTTTGGCGGTTGGCAGAAGTTGGCCGAGGCTGATGGCAACATCTCCGGTGCCCGGTGGCATGTCGATTAATAGGAAATCTAGGTCGCCCCAGTAAACGTCGCAGAGGAACTGCTCAATAGCGCGGTGCAGCATTGGTCCGCGCCAAGCCACGGGCTTGTTCTCATCAAGGAACATTCCGATAGAAATAACCTTCACGCCAAACGCCACCGGAGGCAAAATCATTTCATCAACTCGGGTGGGTTTATCGGTGATGCCGAGTTGCCCCGGAATTGAGAATCCAAAAATGTCAGCGTCTACTAAGCCAACGCGAAAGCCCTGATCGGCAAGTGTGACAGCCAGGTTGGCGGTTAGTGAAGATTTTCCAACTCCACCTTTTCCTGAGCCCACCAAATAGACCCGGGTGAGGGTGTCGGCGTCAAAAGGATTTTGTCTTGGCGCCTTACCGTTTCGCAGTTTTGCTTTTAGGGCATCTCGCTCTGTTTGATTCATCACCGACATCGTCACGGTTGCATCAAAATCGGCCACTGCCGCCTTTACATCAGTTTCAATTTTCTGCGCTGCCGGGCAACCAGCAACGGTTAGCTTGACAGTGACGTTGGCAACTTGGTTCTCGACACTAATCGCAACCATATCGAGCTCGGTAATCGGAAGACGAAGCTCGGGATCAATGACTTTGTCGAGCGCGAGCTTAATCGCGCTTTCGCTCATCAACAATTTCTTTCAATAGATCGCGAAGTTCATCACGAACAAAATCTTTGGTCGCCAATTCCTCGATGGCAATGCGCAGAGCAACCACCTCACGTGCAAGGTATTCAGTATCGGCGAGGTTTCGCTCGGCACGCTGGCGATCTTGCTCAAACTTAACGCGGTCGCGATCGTCCTGACGATTCTGGGCTAACAAAATCAATGGCGCTGCATAGGAAGCCTGCATAGACAAAATCAGGGTCAACAGGGTGAAGTTGGTTGCACGTGGGTCAAACTGCGCGCCTTCAGGGGCCAGAGTGTTCCAGGTAAGCCAAACCGCAACCACAATGGTCATGGCAATTAGGAAGGCCCCGGTTCCCATGGCCCGGGCGAAAGCCTCGGATGCACGGCCAAAACGCTCCTGGTCAATTGTGATTTTCGGAACCAGGCGGGCGCGCTTGCTTATCGGACGGTCCAAACGAATTTTCATCTTTGCCATTTAGCGCACCTCCTCTTCCGCTCGCCAGTCATCAGGTAGTAGGTGGTCAAGAACGTCATCCACGGTGACCACACCAATTAATCTGTGTTCATCATCCACAACCGGAAGTGCCACAAGGTTGTAGTTTGCAAAAGTTCGGTGAATTACCGAAATGTGAGTGTCAGCTTTTACCGGCTCCAACTCAACGTCAAGCAAAACGCTCAAACGCTCGTGCGGTGGGTAGCGCAACATCTTCTGAAAATGAACAGTGCCCAAGTAGCGCCCGGTTGCAGTTTCGTATGGTGGCAAAGTTACAAACACCGATGCCGCCAGCACAGGGGATACTTCTTTCTTGCGAATCAAAGCCATCGCCTCAGCAACGGTTGCATCAGCCGCACAAATGATTGGCTCGGTGGTCATCAAACCACCGGCGGTGAACTCATCGAACTGCATCAACATACGAATGTCTTCAGCCTCTTCTTCATCCATCAGATCAAGAATTGCTTCACTTCGCTCTTCAGGCAGGTTCGCCATCAGGTCGGCGGCGTCATCGGGTTCCATCAAATCCAAAACCTCGGCGGCACGTTCGTCATCGAGTTCGGTGATGATGTCAATCTGCTCGTCTTCAGGAAGCTCTTCAAGAACATCGGCAAGACGTTCGTCATCGAGTTCCTCGGCTACCTCAATCATTCGCTCGTCTGGCAAATCCAAAAGTGCAGAGGCAAGGTCGGCGGGGCGAAGCTCAGAGTAGGTTGCCAATAGCGCGGTTGCGGTCTGCTCTTGATCACCTTCGTGGTCTTCAGAGACCTGCTCCCAGGATGCAAACATGGTGGCGCCGCGAGCAAAAGGTGAGGCAGAAGTTTTTGGACGGCGCAGGAAAAGTTCGCTTACGGTCCAGTCCTTGTTTTTGCCCTCTTCGATTGCTAGGTCCTCGATGTTGGCTGAACCGGTGCCATCTAGCAGGCGAACCTTACGGCCAAGCATCTGAGCGATGACCCTGACCTCACGGCCGTTCTGAACAAATCTGCGAAGGTCAATTAGTCCGGTGGTAATTACCTGCCCGGCTGAAATTGATGTGACTCTAGCGATCGGCACGAAGACTCGGCGGCGGCCACTGATTTCAACCAACATGCCAGTGGCCTTTGGTGAGCCCGATTTACGGTACGAGACAAGAACGTCAATGACTTTTCCAACACGGTCGCCCGCTGGGTCAAAGACGCCACAGCCAGCCAATCTGGCGATAAATACTCTCGAAGCGCTCACCTTACAACCTTAGACGAGAGGTTGAAGGCGTGCCAGAATGAGTTTTGTGAACAATAAGCGAACCCAACGAAACACAGCCCCTGCTATTCCTCAGGGCGAGGTGGTCGCTAACTTCAAGCAATACACCGATGCCATTGCCTACGTGGACAACTTGATCAAGCACAACTTTCCAGCCGGCTCAGTTGCAATCGTTGGATCAGACCTAAGAACCGTTGAACGTATTCGCGGAAGAATCAACTACAACCGCCTAGCCCTTGGCGGGGCAATCACCGGATCCTGGGTGGGGCTTGCGTTTGGTTTAATTTTTGGTGCAGAAATTAACCCTGTAGATCCAAATCAACTAACCTTCAGCGAGAGCATGCTGTCATCTGTTGTGATTGGTGCGGGATTGGGCATGTTGTTCAACGTGGTTCGCTATGCGCTATCTAGAAACAAAAAGACCTTCGTGAGTCAGTCTGCCGTAGTAGCGGCAAAGTATCAGGTTCAGGTCCCAGCTAGTCTGGCTGAACAGGCACGTGCAGTGCCTGCCGCCGAAACGAAGTAATTACTTACTGAATTTAGCCAGCCACTTTTCAACGTCTTTTGATTTCCTTGGCAAGGCTGCGGTCAGATTTTCGACACCCGTCTTGGTAATCAAAACATCGTCTTCAATGCGAACACCTATGCCTCGATATTCCTTAGGCACCGACATGTCATCTTTGTGGAAATACAAACCTGGTTCAATCGTGAACACCATTCCCGGTTGCAGAGTTGCCTCCATGTACATTTCTCGGCGTGCCTGGGCGCAGTCGTGAACATCCATACCTAGGTGATGGCTGGTGCCATGCACCATCCAGCGGCGGTGCAGTTGAACATCTGGGTTTAGGGATTGCTCTGCGCTGATTCCAATTAGCCCCCACTCGGCAGTGCGCTTGGCAATAACCTGCATGGCAGCTTGGTGAATGTCGCTGAACTTTGCTCCTGGCTTTGCAACTTTGAAACCCGCATCGGCAGCCTCTAAGACGGCTTCGTAGATTTTGCGTTGAATGTCGGTGAACTTACCCGATACCGGCAGGGTGCGGGTTACATCGGCGGTGTAAAGACTGTCTACCTCAACACCAGCGTCAAGCAAAATTAAATCGTTTTTGTTTACCGGGCCGTCGTTGGTAATCCAGTGCAGAGTGCAGGCGTGAGGACCCGAAGCCGAGATGGTTTCGTAGCCAAGTCCATTGCCTTCAATTCTTGCCTGTGAGTAGAACGCAGTCTCAACGATTCGCTCGCCGCGCGGGTGCCCAACAGCGTGCTTCAGGCTTCTAGCAGCAGATTCAAAACCCTTCACAGAAGCAGCAACCGCTTTGCGCATTTCGGAAATTTCAAATGCATCTTTTATAAGACGTAGTTCTGAAACAAACTGGGCTAACTGAGCATCTTTATTTAGGTTTTTTTGTTTCTCTTTAGGAACGGACTTCAAGAATTGCTTGAGCGAGTTTAGAGATTGAGTTTCAATTCCCAACAGAGCCGCCACCTGTTTTAAGCTTGGGCGTTTACCTACCCAAAACTCACCAATCGCGGCGTTGGCAAAAAATTCATCACTGTGGTGACCAGCAGTTTCACGGAAAAATAAAACTGACTTTGGGTTTTTACCTCGGGCATCAATCACTAAAACAGAATCGGCTACCGTAGCTGAGCCCCAACCGGTGAGATGTGAAAAAGCGGTGTGCGCGCGAAACATGTAATCGGTGTCATTGGAGCGCACCTTTGCAGCACCAGCTTCAAAAATCAGAACCTTGCCCTTGAATTGCTTAGCCACGGCATCACGACGCTTTGCGGCGTACTTGGCAACTTCTGCTTTCTTGGGCAGGGTCTCTTTTTGCTGACCCCAGTTGGAGCCCATGTAGTCAAGAAATTTCCGGTTCTGCGGTGTGCGAGTTCTCATGCGCTTATCATTCCACTACTTTTGTTCCGGCACTCCCTTATCCTTTGATTATGGCAATCATTGACCTACACAGTCACTCAACGCGCTCCGACGGTAAGGAGTCGCCTACAGAGGTGTATCAGCACGCCGCAGCTGCTGGGGTAGATGTGCTGGCAATGACTGACCACGACACGGTCAAAGGTTGGACCGAGGCGGCCGAGGCAGCCAAGCAGTTTGGGCTTGGTTTTGTGCCGGGCATTGAAGTGACCAGCGTCGCCAGGGTGAAGCCAGGTGGCCACACCCAGATAATCAGCGTTCATCTTTTGGCCTATCTTCCAGATCCAAATCACGAGGCTTTTCACCAGATGTTAGGCGACACTCTGGTTACCCGCGAGGCCAGGGCAAAATCTATAGTTGAACGCCTCTCGGTAGACATATCCATTACCTGGGAAATGGTGCTCGAGCAGATTCAAGCAGGTGCCACAATCGGAAGACCCGCGATTGCTGATGCGCTCGTAGCCATGGGATTAATTCAAAACCGAAGCGAAGCATTCGATCACTATTTATCTACGGCAGGTCCATACTTTGTGGCTCACGACACTGTTGATGTGCTTGACGCGATTTCACTTATTAAGCAGTCAGGTGGAGTTCCCGTAATTGCCCACCCGCTTACCCATGTAACTGAAAACACCATGAGCGAGGATCTTCCTAGAGAGTTTTTTGAATCGATGATTGATCAAGGGCTAATGGGCTTAGAGGTTTTTCATCGTGATGTTCCGGAGCCGGCTCGAGAGTGGCTCTTGGATGTTGCAAAAAAGCACGATCTAATTGTGACGGGCTCTAGCGATTATCACGGTGTGCACGGCAAGCCGAATCGCCTAGGAGAGAACAGCACACAACCTGAAATGTTTGAAAGAATTTTGGCAGCGGGAACCGGTTCAAAAGCCGTTTTATAAATAGGTAAAGGTTAGAAGATGACTGAAAAAGTTATGGGGCCAAAGTCGTATTTTCCTTCAATAGAGAAAAAGTACGGCAAGCCAATTACCCATTGGATGAAATTACTAAAGGCCACCAAGGATATGAAACACATGGATGCCGTGAACTGGTTGAAGACAGAGCACGAAATAGGTCACGGCCACGCTAACGCTTTAGTTGCGGTTTACCGCAAAGAAAACGGAATTAGCTAGAAGCTGGTCCCTGGCCGCCACTGCGTGTGCGGTTTCGCTGACGCGGCGGGCGCTTGTGTTCGCCGTCCCCATGCTTTTCAACGCGAGGGGCATCGCTCTTTGGGGCATCACCATTTGATTTGTGTGGTCTGTCGCCACCGCGTTTGCGATCCTTATCGCCGCGGTTAGCGCCGTCCTTGTGGTTTCTGCCAGCCTGACCGCCAGGGCGTCCCGAGTTTGCGCCTCGAGAATTTCCGCCGCGAGGTTTTTCATCATCCCCAGGCTTCCAGCCTTCCGGGCGCTTGCTCTTTGCAATTCTTCCCTTGGTGCCAGCCGGAATTTCTAGGTCGGCAAAAAGGTGCGCTGAGCTTGAATAGGTTTCGGTTGGATCTGGTTGACCAAATTCAAGTGCCGTGTTGATGTGGCCCCATCGGGTTAAGTCTTCCCAGTCAACAAAAGTGACGGCGATACCTGTGCGACCAGCGCGACCGGTGCGGCCGACTCGGTGAAGGTAAGCCTTCTCATCTTCTGGAATTGTGTAGTTGATGACGTGAGTTACATCGTCAACGTCAATTCCACGTGCAGCAACTTCTGTTGCCACCAAGATATCTTTTTTACCGGCACGGAAAGCAGCCATTGATTTCTCACGCGCTTCTTGAGTCATATCACCGTGCAGTGCACAGGCATTAAATCCGCGATCAATAAGTTCTTCAGACACCTTGGATGCTTGGCGCTTGGTCTTGGTAAAAATCACGGTCTTGCCGCGACCTTCCGCCTGCAGGATTCGGCCAACGACTTCATCTTTGTCTAGTGCGTGGGCACGGTAGATGAATTGCTTGATGTCGGCTTTGGTCTGACCTTCATCGGGGTCGTTGGTGCGAATGTGCACCGGGCGGTTCTGATACTTGCGAGCCATTGTGACGATGGTGCCCGGCATGGTTGCTGAGAACAGCATGGTCTGTCGGCCGTCGGGGGTGTAGGCAAAAAGTTTTTCAACATCTGGCAAGAAACCCAGATCAAGCATTTCATCGGCTTCATCTAGAACCATGAATCGAATGTTGCTTAGGTCAAGCAGTTTCTGCTTTGAAAGGTCAATTAGACGACCAGGTGTACCAACGATTACCTGCGCACCAGCATTAATTTCTGCAACCTGATCTTCGTAGGACTTTCCGCCGTAAATTGCAGCTACTTGAGTTGCACGATTTGCTGAAGCGAGCTTTAGGTCATCGGCGACTTGAATCGCAAGCTCACGGGTAGGTACAACCACCAAAGCCTTGGCACCTGGCTCAGGGTTTAGGCCCAAACTCTGCAGTAGCGGCAGACCAAAGCCCAGAGTCTTACCGGTACCGGTTTTTGCCTGACCAATGATGTCCTGGCCAGTCAAGGCAAGGGGAATGGCCTGTTCCTGGATTGGGAACGGACTGGTGATGCCTCTGCTCTCGAGGGCATCAACGATGTCCTGGTCGATGCCTAATTCCTTGAAATTCAAAATGCTCCTAAGTCTTGCCCAGTCTACTGGGCGGGTTATCCTTGTTGACGTGTTCGAATGGTTGAAGCGTCTACGCACGACCGCCCGCAATCTCACATTGCCGGCGCGTGAGGAGCGAGGCGCACGCAACACAGAGAAGGTAAACCTCAAGCCCTACACCCCTGAACCAAAGGTTTTTCTGGGGCAACTTGCGTATCTTCAGCTGAGCCAATTTGAAATTCTTACCAACGAACTCAAGTATTCGCCAAACACTCAGTACAAAGCCGAGTTGGGTGAAGCCGCTGCAAAGAGCTTCGAAAAGTATCGTGCGATTTCAAAAAAGATTGCGGCGATGGGAATTGATCCAACCGATGCCATGGATCCTTATGTCGAGCGAATCGAAACATTTCATTCCAGAACCAATGGGCTTGATTGGCACGAAACGATTATCAAGATCTACCTGGTATCGGGTTTGCTAGATGATTTCTATCGCAGACTGGCTATTGGTTTGGATGCAACTACTCGTGCCGAAGTCGAAAAGGCATTGAAGGACACCAAGTTTGAGACCTTTGCAAAAAAGGTGCTGCTGGAGTCGATGGCAAATGATGCGCAACTGGGTTCGCGGCTTGCGCTCTGGGGTCGCCGAATAATGGGGGATGTTCTTCTTGAGCTTCGCGCGGCCTTTGATAACCGCAAGCTTGCGGGAATTGCCAAGAACAAGAAACTCACTATTGAAGAAGAGCGCGCGGTAAACCTATCTTCTTACTCAAAGCTTGAGCCACTAATCACAGAGTTGATTGGTGCTCACACCATGCGCATGGATGCGCTTGGACTAACTGCTTAGAATTACGATATCGTCCGCGACTGAGTCAGACTTTTTATTGCTAGTAGGCTTAGAAGTCTTTCCTTCTTTGCGGCGCTTCTCAATGAGCTTGCCACCAAACCACATTGCCGCCGGCATGCCCAACATCACGATGATCCAAATCCAAGCCTGGTCGTATGGCATTCCAACCCAAGTGAGCAGAATCCAAAGGGCACTACCGGAAGTTAATGCCAAAGCGGTTGGTACATAGGAGCCGTAGTGTTCACTCTTTACGCCAACGTAAGGAGCCACAAGGCCAAGAATTCCAGCGTAGATAACGATGAAAAGAATGTTTAGAAGTGAGATGAAGTCCATTAGGCAATAAATCCAACTCGACGAGTTTCTTCCTCGCCGATTTCTACATAGGCGAGTGCATCGGTTGGAACGACGTATAGTCTTCCCTTGTTATCGGTAAGCTTCAATACCTTTGCGCCAGCTTCTAGAGCCTGTGCAACTTGAGATTCAACCTCTGAAGCAGACTGAGCTGATTCAAAGCTAATCTCGCGCGAGCTTTGGCGAATACCAATTTTGATGTCCATCGCAGACCTTTCGTTTACGAGACAACATTACGACAGGTTCGGAGCGTCAAAGAGCAGTGTGCCGGTATTGCTGGCCTAGGGCCAGAAAATGTCACAATCTCAGGGTAGTTTTGAGCGCATGAGGGTGACTACGGTTTTTGCGTCTCCGGGCGCGGGCAAAACAACTGAGGTCAAACACAGATTCCTTGAAGCCATTGCTGCGGGCGCCTCTGCAGACCAGATTCTGGTTATTGCCGCCAGCCGTGAAGCAGCGAATTCACTTAGGGATGAACTCTCGATAAGCCTGCAGCAGGCTACCCCTGGATCATTGGCGCGAACCCTTTCTTCATTTGCTTACGCCGTATTACGAACCAAGGCGATTGCTCAAAATTCAGAGCTTCCCGAACTGATTAGCGGTAGCGAGCAGGATCGAATACTGGCCCAACTCATTGCAGCGGAATTAACTGATGAGGAAGCACTAACTTCGTGGCCCAAACACATCAATTTGCAGGTAATGCAACTGAATGGATTTAGGGCAGAGGTCCGTGATCTGGTCACCGCCTGTATGGAACACGGTGTGAACCCGGAGCAACTCAAAGCTTTGGGAGAGCAACACAACATGCCCCAGTGGATTGCGGGGGCACGCTTGTACGCAAAGTACCTTGCGGTGGTGAGTGGGAAAGATTTTGAATCACGCTATGACACCACACTTCTTTTGCGAGAGGCTGCAGATTGGTTGAACGCGCTCGCCGAATGGCCCGCAGCAATTTCTGCCATCAAATTAATCTTGGTTGATGATGCGCAAGAACTTACTCCAGCTGCCAGTCACCTTCTGAAGGCACTCACCTCAAAAGGCGCAGATATAGTTTTGCTCGGTGACCCCGATGCCTCAACCCTGGGTTTCCGAGCAGCCGACCCAAGAGCCATGAGTAACTTGGCTCAAGAAATAGCAAAGTCGCATTCGGTCAAAGTCGAAGAGATTTTTACTCAGCCCACCCACGCGGTAAGGACACCTGCCATTTCAAAGGTGCTTGCGCAGGTCAGCTCTCAGATTGACACCGCTAGAGCCGGACGACAGCGCAAGGGGATTAATCCAAAAACCCAACTCGTTCTCGCCGATAAATCCGGTGTCGAGGGAAAGGTATTTAATTCAGGCCAGGAAGAAGTGGCATGGATAGCAAGAAGACTCCGCGAGTTTCACCTATACGAAGGTATTGCCTGGAACGAGATGGCTTTGGTAACTCGCTCTCGAAGTCAACTTGATCAACTTGCAGCTGAGTTATCGCACGAGTCAGTGCCAATCTCGGTGATTGGTTCCCACTCTGCACTGAAAGATGAGTTTGGTTCCGGAAATCTGTTGCAGCTTGCTGACCTGGTTCTTTATTCTCGAAAAATCGATGCCGAACTTGCTGTGCAACTTTTGACTTCGCCTTTCTGTGGTTTAGATTCTCTTGGCATTCGAAGGCTTCGTCGTGCACTGCGGCGCGAGGAGCTCTTGGCTGATGGAACAAAAAATAGCGATGAATTATTGGTGCAACTATTTGAAGCTTATGGCTCGGCTGTAACTGTCAAAAGCCAAGAGGGCAAGAAAGTTGACCGGTTTCTTAAGAATTACTTTGCTGCAGTAGACATTGCGGCGGACCAGAATCAAAGCATTGAAGATTTGCTCTGGCACATCTGGCATTCATCGGGGTTGGCAGCGCAGTGGCAGACATTGGCCAGGGGGCTGGGCGAAGTCGCGCTGCAGGCAAATCGAAATTTGGATTCGGTGGTTGCGCTGTTTGCTGCTGCCAACAGGTTTGCCGA
>JBFYON010000081.1:0-3353 GCA_041303755.1 Micrococcales bacterium
GCCTCGCTCAGTACGACGTAAAGACCAAATGCGGCAACAAAGTAAAGCCCCGACCATTTAACCGCCGTAGCCGCGCCCAAGGCCACACCCGAGGCGATTAGCCATGGCCTAAACCAAACAGTTGAATCGATGTTGCGAAGTTGCTGATCCTTTAGCAAAAAGAAAAAAGCCAAAAGCGCAAAAAACATCAGCGAGTTATCAAGCAAGGCTGTTCTAGATAAAACAATTGCGTGACCATCTATTGCCAGCAGGAAAGCGGCTGAAAGAGCCCACGCGGTTGACTTGAACAAAAGCTTGGCAATAAGAAAGAAGACCCAAATTGCGGCAATACCCAAAAGCGCAGTCGTGATTCGCCAAGAATAAGAATTCTCAGAACCAAAAAGCCACATGCCAAATCCAATAATCCATTTGCCGAGTGGCGGGTGAACTACAAAACTTGGGTCGCTCAGATAAACATTTACCTGGCCCGCTTCAAACGCGGCATTCGCATCTTTCGGCCAAGATTTTTCGGACCCGGTGCTCCAGAGGGTCCAGGCATCTTTGACATAGTAGGTCTCATCAAAAACCAATTTGCCTGGGTAGCCAAGTTGCCAGAGCCTCAAGAAGCTGGCCAGGGCAATAATCAACCAGATGCCGAACTTATCCAAGAATCGGCGCACTGCCTGCCTGTTCAGGTAGTTGGCGAGAGAAGCAATCACGTCCCTAATGCTAGACAAGAATGCTGGACAATAGAGCGTGCTAATTCTCGCGGCAACACCTATAGGCAATTTGGCCGATGCGTCTCCGCGCCTGGTAGAGGCAATGGTTGGCTCTAAGTTCATTGCCGCAGAAGACACCAGAAGCCTGCTGAAACTGGCCAATTCGCTAGGCATCAAGTTGAATGCCAGATTGTTTAGCCTGCACGAGCACAACGAGGGCGATCGTCTTGCCCAGATTCTTGAAATAGCCAAAGATGAACCGGTGCTGGTGGTTAGCGACGCTGGCATGCCAACGGTGAGCGACCCAGGATTCCTGCTGGTCAGAGCAGCAGTTGAGGTGGGCATTGATGTCACAGTTATTCCTGGCCCCTCAGCGGTACTGAGTGCGCTCGCCGTATCGGGGTTGCCAACAGACAGATTCACCTTCGAGGGGTTTTTGCCTCGTAAGCAAGGTGATCGCCGCAAAATGTTTGCGTCGCTGGCTCGTGAGCCTAGGACGATGGTCTTTTTTGAATCACCGCACAGAATTTTGGAATCGCTCGAGGACGCCGTGCTGGAACTTGGCGCTGAACGCGCAGCCACGGTATCGCGCGAACTGACCAAGAAGTTTGAGCACACCGAGCGCGGCTCTCTTTCACACCTAGCTGAGTGGGCCAAGAGCGAGCCAAAAGGTGAAATGGTTCTGGTGATTGCCGGTGCCCAGGTTGCCGAAGTGCAGGTCTCGGATTTAGTTGAGCAGGTCATGGCACTTTTGGAAGATGGGGCGAAGCTAAAAGAGGCCGTAGCTGAGATTGCTGCGGCTGCCGGAGCAAGCAAGAGCGACCTATACCAGCTGGTACTTGATCGCCGTAAGGCCCAGAACATCTAACTCGCCTAGGTTAAGATTGAACCCATGCCTGCCAACAAGGGAAAGCCGTTCTACGTAACGACCCCAATCTTCTACGTCAATGACGCACCGCACATCGGTCACGCTTATACCGAGGTTGCAGCCGACGTTTTGGCTCGTTGGCACCGTCAGCGCGGAGAGCAATCTTTCTTACTAACCGGCACCGATGAGCACGGCGAGAAGATTCTGCGAACAGCTGCAGCAAATAAGACCACACCTCAAGAGTGGGCTGACAAGTTAGTTGAAGAGGCTTGGCTGCCACTGCTTGAAACAATCGATATCAAGAACCAAGATTTCATTCGCACCACCGAGCCGCGCCACGAAAAGAACGTCCAGGTTTTCCTGCAGAACCTTTACGACACCGGGTTTATTTATCGGGGTTCTTACGAGGGAAATTACTGCGTGGGTTGCGAGGAATACAAGACCGAGGGCGATCTGATTGACGGCCAGGGGGATTTTGCGGGGCAGCAGGTCTGTGCCATTCACTCAAAGCCGGTCGAGAAGCTGCAAGAGTCAAACTACTTTTTCAAGCTGAGTGAATTCACTCAACCTCTGTTGGATTACTACGAAGCTCACCCAAACTTTATTCAGCCTGATTCCGCTCGCAACGAAGTTGTTGCCTTTGTGCGCAGAGGTCTAGACGATCTTTCAATTTCTCGTTCGAAAGAGAAGTTCGATTGGGGAATTGATATTCCCTGGGACGACAGTCACATCACCTACGTCTGGTTCGATGCCCTCTTGAACTACATCACCGCAATTGGCTACGGCGAGGAATCTGAAGAATCAAAAGCTAAATTCCAATCTCTTTGGCCAGCAAGTATTCAGGTAGTTGGTAAGGACATCCTTCGTTTTCACGCGGTAATTTGGCCAGCTATGTTGCTGGCAGCAGGCATCGCACCGGCAAACCAAGTTTTCGGCCACGGTTGGTTGTTGGTTGGCGGCGAAAAAATGTCAAAGTCAAAACTCACTGGAATTGCGCCATCGCAAATCACTGACACTTTTGGTTCTGATGCATTCCGCTATTACTTCATGAAGGCAATTGCATTTGGCAGTGACGGTTCGTTCTCTTGGGAAGATTTAGCCGCAAGGTACCAAGCAGAGCTGGCAAATGGTTTTGGCAATCTTGCATCAAGAGCAATTGCAATGGTTCACCGTTATTTTGATGGCGTGCTTCCAGCTGCCGGCAATTACACCGATGCCGATTTGCAGGTTCAGAAGATTGCGGCTGCGGCTGCGGCTGACGCAGATGCGGCAATTGAGAAAGTTGCAATCCAGGATTCAATTTCGGCCATTTGGACGCTAGTTGACGAGTTGAATAACTACATCACTGTTCAAGAGCCGTGGGTACT
Organism: Micrococcales bacterium; assembly: GCA_041303755.1. Lineage (GTDB taxonomy): Bacteria > Actinomycetota > Actinomycetes > Actinomycetales > Microbacteriaceae > Rhodoluna. Next base: position 2,934 of record JBFYON010000081.1, read on the forward strand.
TGCAAAAGATGAGACAAGTCGCGAGCGACTTGGTACCGTCTTGAACACGACCATTGAGGGACTCAGAGTTTTGGCAATCCTGCTGAACCCAATTACCCCTAAAGCAACTGCCAAATTGTGGGCAGCAATTGGTGGGTCGCTGGGAGCACTTGATGATCAGCAAATCTCGACTGCGGGTGCCTGGTCTCAGTATCAAGCTGGCTCAAAGATTGCAGAACTAGAGCCACTGTTCCCGCGCATAGAGACCACTGAAGAAGAGAAGTAACAGTGTCTCAACGCAAGGCGCCTGCGTTTGCGGCAGCATTCCCGCCACCGCCTGAGCCGCTTGAGGTAGCAATCTACGATAATCACTGCCACCTGGAATTTGAATTCGATCAAGATCTTGGAGTTATGCCATGGCAGGAAAACTTAGACCTTGCT
>JBFYON010000082.1:0-12152 GCA_041303755.1 Micrococcales bacterium
ACCAAGGGTAAAATCGAGTCATTATGTTTGGAAAGAAATTGCCTGCTGCGGTCCTTTGGGACATGGATGGCACGCTGGTGGATTCTGAGCACTATTGGCTAGCTAGCGAGCAGGACCTGGCGGAACAACACAATGCCACTTGGACCCAGCAAGACGGCTTTGATCTAATTGGCAACAGCCTTTATGAGTCCTCAAAGATCATCAAAGCCAAAATTGGCAGCTCAATGGACACCGAGGCAATCGTTCAGCACTTGACCGACTCGGTTTCTTCCAAACTGGCCGTGGAAATTCCATGGCGCCCTGGGGCTCAAGAGTTGCTTCGTGAACTCAAGCGCAAGAAGATCAAGACTGCGCTAGTGACCATGTCTCTGCATCGAATGGCCGAGCAGGTTGTTAATAGGATTCCCTTTGATGCATTCGATGTGATTATTGGTGGGGACGACGTGCTTCGAGGAAAGCCGTTTCCAGACCCTTACCTCAAGGCCGCGGAGGCATTGGGAGTCAGGCCAGAGGATTGCGTTGCTTTCGAAGACTCAAACACCGGACTGCGCTCCGCAGAGGCTGCTGGAACAAAGGCAATTGGTATTCCTAACTTCGTAGAAATTCCTATGATTCCTGGGCGAATACTTTGGACGACGCTAGAAGGCGTTCGGGTAAAAGATCTTCAGAAACTTTTTAGTTAGGAACCCATGGCAAAACTTATTTCGCAGGCAAAATTGCCTACTGGCCCGTTCAGGGCAGGTGACCGTGTTCAGCTGACCGGGCCTAAAGGAAGACTCAATACAATCACGCTTCGTGCCGGAGATAAATTTGGAACCCACCGCGGAGATCTTTTGCACGACGACATCATCGGGAAACCCGAGGGTTCGGTTGTATTGAACCAGACCGGCATCGAGTACCTCGCTTTCCGGCCGCTCTTAAGTGACTTTGTTTTGTCCATGCCTCGCGGGGCAGCAATCATCTATCCAAAAGATTCAGCCCAGATCGTTGTAATGGGAGACATCTTTCCTGGTGCGCGAGTAGTTGAGGCTGGAGTTGGCTCTGGAGGACTAAGCATGTACCTACTTAGAGCAATCGGTGATCACGGCACTTTAGATTCGTTCGAACGTCGCGAAGAGTTTTCCGAAATCGCTAAAGCTAACGTTGCAACCAACTTGGGAATCGATCCAAGCAATTGGAATATTCACCTCGGAGATTTGCAAGATGAATTGCCGAAGAAAAAAACCGCAGGCAGCGTAGATCGAATAATCCTAGACATGCTGGCTCCTTGGGAGTGCGTTGAGGAGTGCGCTACCGCCTTAGTTCCTGGTGGGCTGATTGTGGGCTACGTTGCAACGGTTACCCAACTTTCTCGATTTGCGGAAGCCCTCAAGGAATCAGGGCACTTCAACGAACCGGAAGCCACTGAGTCAATGGTGCGCGGTTGGCACCTGCAGGGACTCGCAGTTAGACCAGAACATCGAATGATCGGTCACACCGGGTTCCTGATAACCGCTCGCAGAATGGCACCAGAAACGGAAGCGCCGAACTTTAAAAAGCGGAACAAACCTGAGTTCACAGATGAAGACATTTCAGCTTGGAACCCGGAGCACCTGGGGGAGCGTAAAGTTTCAGATAAGAAACTGAGAAAAACCATCAAGAGTGCAGAGGCAGCAGCCGATGCCCGCCGAGAAGAGAAGTAAGTTAATTGAAGAAACTATTTGCAACAGCCGCCGCCTTAGCTCTGATTACTTCTTTGAGCGCATGTGCGGATTCAACTACTTCAACACCAGAGGAGTCGGGTATGACATCAGGTTCACAACTCAGCCAAGCAACTGGAGCGGCACAACCTGCCGAGCCAGGATTTCCAACGATTGAACTCGCGGCAGACGGATCTCCTCAAATTACCCAGTTAGATGAGGCGGCGCCAGCGGAGTTTAAGTTGTCGACCACCATCAAAGGTTCCGGCCAAGTAGTGACCCTTAGCGACCTCGTGACTGTGCACTACTCAGGATGGGTTTGGGGCGGAGATGTTTTTGACTCTTCGTGGACCAGAGGCGAACCAGCTCAGTTTTCGCTACTTCAGGTAATCCCAGGATTCACCAAGGCCCTTGAAGGCCAAACAGTGGGTTCACAGGTGATTGCAGTGATTCCTCCTGCCGAAGGATACGGGGAGCAAGCAGTAGGCAGTATTCCTCCAAACTCAACATTGATTTTTGTCGTGGACATCCTGGCAGCAACTCCGCTACCGCAATAATTTTTAGGGATTCCTTGACAGAAAAAGCTGAGGCTGCTTGGCAACCTTCAAAATCCGATAAGTCAGAACGACTACTGCAACTTACCTGTGCTCTTTTGTTTGCCGAGCGAGGTTTGACGAAAGCTGAACTGTTCAGGTCTATCCCTGCATATATCGAGGCCGTGCGTTCGGGCACCACAGATGATTCACTAAACCGGATGTTTGAGCGAGACAAGACGGATCTGCGCACAACTGGAATTCAAGTATTTACACCTAACCCAACGGCTGATGCGGAAGAAATTTGCTACGTTATCGCCGGCGATACTTTTGTTTGGCCGCAACATACGGAGTTAAACGCCAAGCACCTCCAACTCTTGGAATTAGCTGCTCAGGTTTGGTCTCAGGCATCCTTGGAATCAGATGCCAATCAGGCGCTGGTGAGGCTAAAGGCCTTGGGGATCGAACCTGCGGCTTCAGATTTGATTGGTTTTGCGCCCCGAATTGAAACCCACGAACCCAGTTTTGGGCCTTTGAGTAAAGCAATCGACGAAGGGCTGGAGGTTAGTTTTGACTACCGTAAACCAGCCGGTGAAACATCAGCACGTCAGGTACAGCCATGGTCACTTCAAAATATTGACGGGCAATGGCTGTTGCAATGCTTTGACTTGGGCGCGAGCGAGATTAGAAATTTCCTGCTGAAGAGAATCGTTTCTAAAGTTAAAGTCATCAAGGAAGGTGAGTCTGAGAAGACTTTTGACAAGCCGTCTCTTGAAACCCTTCAGATTGCTGCGACTGATTTGCAGAATCACATCCAAAAGCAGGTCTGCGAACTAAGAGTTAAGCCTGACTCTCAGGCTTGGTTTCACTTTAGGTTGGATGATTCACTAACCTCTAGCAGCAAGACCGTTTCCTTCAACTACATGGACCTTACATTGCTTGCAGAAGAGCTGCGAGACTTTGCAGTTGACGTGGAGATCTTGAAGCCAAAGGAGCTGAACGACTTGATGCGCGCCGGTTTTCAAAAGGTGGCGTCAGATCATGCCTAAGCTGAACACATTTAAAGGTGAAGACCGATACAACTTTCTACTGGCCCTGGTGGCGTATCTGCAAAACCGAGGGGAAGTTACTGTTGAAGAAGCCGCGACCCACTTTGGTTTGGACGCAAAATACATTCGACATGCCGTGTCCTCGATCAACGATGCCCGAGCCGAAGTTGCAGGCTTTGAACAATGGTTTTTCTTCATCGACATAGATGCCTTCGAAGAAGATGGCATATTGTCTCTAGTTGATAACTCAGTTATCACAGACGTACCTAGGCTTTCGACCAGACAAGTTTCAGCAATCGCTGCCGGATTGAACTACTTGGCTTCGATGCCGGCCTTCAGTGCCAGCAAGGAACTTACTGAGCTTCAGTCGTTACTCGCCGCTGGAAGCAACAGAGGCATTAATCCGCACGTTGAGATACGTCCAGGAACTGCTGAGGCTGGTGCCGAGAAGATTCGAAGAGCAATCCTGAATTCAAAGCAAATTTCATGCGAGTACATGAATCAAAAGGGTGAACGATCAATCCGAATCATCGAGCCATTGCGCATAGATGCCAGCACCGACGGGTGGTATCTGCGTGGTTACTGTCCAATTCACTTGGAACCAAGAAACTTCAAACTAGACCGAATGCGTTCAATAGAAATCCTTGATGCTGAGTTGAGCGAAGAGGCCAAGAAAATTGAAATCAGCGACGATGCTCTCTACGTTGCTGAGGCCTCAGACACCACCGTCACTTTGGAAGTTGAACCAGAGGGCTACAGAATAATATCGGAATACAAAGCCATTTCCGAACCAACCACAGTGGCAGCTGGAAAAGTCAGAGCAGAGATAAAGGTTGGTCACCTACCTAACATTGGCCGTTTGGTCGCAAAATACGGCGGAGCCGTCAAGGTGCTTGAGCCAGAGCTGGCCCGCAGATACGTCAAAGAATACGCACTCACAGCACTTGGCCAGGCTTCCAAGGCTGAGCCTGGAGACGAGGACTAAAGATGGGGTTTTGGGGAGTGTTTTGGTTGTGGTTTGCGGCTGGGTTAGTAGCAGTGGCCGTCATCGGGGTTATTGCAAAGTCCCTTTTTGATAAAGCTCTTTCCGCAGCACATCAGGCTCAACGCCTGGCTACCCAGCTGGACAAACTGGTGATTGAGTTGAATAAAGAGCAGACCGTGGAGCCAATCTCGGACAGCCTTTTAGCCGACCCAGGGAAGCTGCAGTTGCGCAGGAAAGCCCTACTCAAGGCAAAAATAAAGAAACAGGAGCACCGCCAGCGTAGACTAATTGCATCGCTAAAGCGTTTTGACCCAAATGAAAGCAGGTTCCACGGATGAGACTAAACGGTTGGGAATGGATCATCATTCTTGTTATCGTCTTGCTACTTTGGGGCGGCCCTAAGCTGCCTGGTCTTGCCAAGAGCCTTGCCCAGTCCATGAGAATCTTCAAAAAAGAGATCAAGGCTGAAGACAAGCCAAAGGACGAAGGCAGCTCAAGCAACTAATTGTTGCTTCTCAAGCTATAACCATGGCTAAAAGAAAAAACCCCGATGCCAAAATGAGCCTCGGCGGTCATCTTAAGGAATTGCGCAACCGCCTATTTTGGTCAGCGATATTTATTTTTGCTGGCACTGTTGCCGGTTGGTTCTTTTTTGAGCCAGTTTTTCAAATACTCCAAAAGCCAATCCTGGACCTTGCCTCTAGCAAAGGAATGGATGCAACCCTAAACATTGGAACGGTTGCTGGGGCCTTTGACCTGCAACTTCAAGTGTCAATCTTTCTTGGAGTAATGATGTCTAGCCCAATCTGGATCTTCAATCTCTGGGCATTCGTAACCCCGGGCCTAAAGAAACGCGAACGTAGATTCACACTTGGCTTCGTGTTCAGCGCACTGCCACTTTTTCTTATCGGCTGTTACCTAGCTTGGATTTCACTACCCGGATTTGTGTCCACCTTGATTGGATTCACCCCGGATGGCACAGCAAACGTAATCAACGCAAACGAGTACATCCTCTTTACCATTCGCATCCTGCTTGTTTTTGGATTAGCTTTCGTCTTGCCAGTGGTGTTAGTGATGTTGAATTTTGCGGGACTTGTAACGGCAAAGGGAATCCTTAAGTCATGGCGTTTAGCAGTATTTGTGATTGCGGTTATTGCGGCACTCGCAACACCAACGGCCGATCCAATGTCTATGTTCTTGGTGATGATTCCACTTATAGCGCTTTACTTCATAGCAGCGGGAATCACCTTGCTGAATGACAAGCGACGAGAAAAGAAATTGGCAAAAAGTTTTGAAGAGCTAGACGAGGAATTCAACTCAAAAGACAGCTCCGCAAAAAATGATTGAGAACCAGCAGACTCCTGCGCAGCGCTTTGCAAGTGCTAAGGCAAACAAATCCAATCCATCTATGGAAAGCTTTGCGAAGTTACTTAAGTTCCCTATGGATCCTTTCCAGGAACAATCCTGTAGAGCGTTAGCAAAGGGAAAGGGCGTACTCGTAGCGGCTCCCACTGGTGCAGGTAAGACCATCGTTGGCGAGTTTGCTATACACCTGGCTATCGAAAAAGACCTGAAAGTGTTCTACACCACACCAATCAAGGCCTTGAGTAATCAGAAGTTCGCCGAACTAAGCAAAAGATATGGTGCCGAGCGAGTCGGCCTGCTAACCGGAGACACCAATCAAAACTCAGACGCACAAATCGTAGTTATGACGACTGAAGTTTTGCGAAACATGATTTATGCAAACTCAAATTCTTTGATCAGTCTTGGCTACGTGGTCATGGATGAAGTTCACTACCTGGCTGACCGATTTAGGGGTGCCGTCTGGGAGGAAGTAATTCTTCATCTTCCCAAAGACGTGAAAATAGTTTCGCTAAGTGCAACAGTTTCCAACGCTGAAGAGTTTGGTGCTTGGCTAGACGAAGTAAGAGGAGATACCGAGATTATTGTCTCGGAGATCCGTCCGGTTCCTTTGAATCAGCACGTGTTATTTGCTGACGAAATGATGGAGCTCTTTGATGAATCTTCGAAAGATCCTCGAGTCAATCCAGAACTCGCGCAGATGCATGCATCAAAGATGCGCACGCCAATCAATAAGCCGCAGCGTGGGCGAAGAAATGACTATGGCAATTCAAGGTCTAACCTCAAGCAGATTCATCGGATTTCAAAGCCTGAGATGGTTGACATTCTTGAAGATGAGGACTTACTACCAGCAATTTTCTTTATTTTCTCGAGAGCCGGTTGTGAAGCAGCTGTACGAGCCTGTCAGACCCACAACATAAGACTTACCACCACAGAAGAGAAGCAAGAGATTCGACGCCTCGTTGAAGAAAAGTGTTACAACATCGCAGATGAGGATCTTTCAACTCTTGGATATTTTGATTGGCTGAGCGCTCTGGAGAGGGGGGTGGCAGCTCACCACGCTGGAATGCTGCCAGCTTTCAAAGAGGTCGTTGAAGAACTCTTCTTGCGCAAATTAGTTAAGGTTGTGTTTGCCACAGAAACTCTTGCGCTCGGCATCAACATGCCCGCGAGAACAGTGGTGCTGGAAAGACTAGATAAATTTAACGGTGAGGGCCGAGTTAACCTAACGCCCGGCGAGTACACGCAGTTAACTGGTAGAGCTGGTCGTAGAGGAATCGACACCCAAGGTCATTCAGTGATTCAGTGGAGTTCAAACATGGACCCCAATAGCGTTGCCGGTTTGGCCAGTAAGCGCACCTACCCGCTAATCAGTCCTTTCAAGCCCACTTACAACATGTCCGTCAACTTGCTTGAAGCCTTTGGTAGGGAACGCGCCCGCGAAGTACTAGAGACGTCCTTCGCTCAGTTTCAAGCTGACCGCTCGGTTGTAGGTTTGGCACGTGGCATAAGGGAAAAACAAGTGTCTCTAGATGGCTACGAAAAAGCCATGGCCTGTCACCAAGGGAATTTCGTTGAGTACGCAGCGCTAAGAAGAGAAATAACTGACATTGAACGTGCGCTTTCTGCGTCAAGGGTTCGTGCCGACAGAGGAAAAGACCTTAGGCAATCAAAAGGACGCCACCTTCAAGAGCAAAAACTTAATCAACTAAAGCGCGACATGCGCATCCACCCGTGCCACTCCTGCAATGAACGCGAAGCTCATGCAAGGTGGGGGGAGAGATGGTTCAAGCTGAGTCGGGAATTGGATTCAATCATTTCGCAAATCGAAGGTCGAACTAACCAGGTTGCCAAGACCTTCGACAAAATTTGCGACATGTTGGTAGATCTAAATTACATTCATGAGGCTGACGGGGACTTTGAAGTTCTTGAGGCAGGCAAGACTCTGGCACGAATTTATGGAGAACGCGATTTACTTATCTCAGAGTGCATTCGGGCAAATGTTTGGTCGAAACTTGATGCGCCAAGCTTGGCAGCTCTTGCAGCTGCATTGGTTTATGAAGCCAGAAGAGATGAAGAATGGGAACCAAGAGTTCCAAAGGGAAACTTTTCCGAAATCATTCAACAAACCCAGGAACTCTGGGCGGATCTCGAAAACCTTGCACACTCCCACAAGCTGGGTCAAACATCGCCGCTTGATCTCAGCCTTTCGCTTCCTATCCACCGTTGGGCATCAGGAGCCAAACTAGACGCAGTTCTGGATAGCGCCGACATGCTGGCAGGAGACTTTATTCGCTGGACTAAGCAGATCATTGATCTATTGGATCAAATTTCGCAAACCGCCGGCCCCGAACTTGCCGAGACTGCAAAAAATGCGGTGGATAAAGTAAAACGCGGCATCGTGGCCTACTCGTATTACGGTTAAGTAATGACCGTCATGCCGATTTTCGATTCCAAATTTCACTGGCCTTGGCGTGTTTTCGGTGCAATTTTAGGCGGCTGGATATCAAGTCTTGCTTTCCCTCGAGAGAACATCCCGGCCCTAATTTTTGTATCAGTTGCATTGATCACAGTTTCCGTTCGAGGTTTAAGATTTTGGCCAGCGTGGGTAATTGGGTTTTTTGGTGGAGCAGCGTTTTATCTCAGTCAAATTGAATGGCTGACCCTCTACCTAGGGCCCGTGCCGTGGCTGGCCCTCTCCACCTTGGAATCACTCATATTTGCCTTCGGCATGGCCACAGTTGCAGTTGTCTGGGCTTGGCTCGAGAAATCCCTTGGTTCTCCAACAATGTGGACATCGAGCGTCATTGCCTTTTTAATCGCAATTATCTGGACAGCCCGTGAGTGGGTTTCCATCTCATTTCCCTATGGTGGGTTTCCGTGGTCAAGGCTTTCTCAAACTCAATCGGATACCTACCTTGCCGACTGGGTCTTCGTTGGTGGCCTTGGTCTACTAACCTTCGTGGTTGCATTTATTTCTATCCAGGTTTTACTTTGGATCATCGAGTTTAGAACTTCCGGTAGCAAGCCCGGAATATTGGGGGCTGGCTTACTAGCTGGTTGTCTGTTGCTTCCGCTAGCAATTAACCCTGGTGTAACTGCAGAGCAGGGGACTGTCACTATTGGAGCAGTCCAAGGTAATGCAAACGCTGGATTATTCAGTAATGAGACGCCCGGAAAGATATTGCAGAATCACCTGGATGCAACGAAATTAATGCAGGAGTCCGAACTCTATTCAGACCTAGATGTTGTTGTTTGGCCAGAGAATGCATCTGATCTAAGTCCCTTTTCAAATAAATTCTCAAGAGATGCAATAACAAAGCTTGTAAATGACGAACTGAAAGTGCCGCTCATTTTTGGAACTATAACTGAACGCGGAGAAGAAATATTCAACAGCTCTATCCTCTGGTTACCCCAGACCGGCCCAGTTGACTACTACGACAAAAAAAGACCAGTCCCGTTTGCGGAATATGTTCCGGACAGAGATTTCTGGTACCAACTAGCGCCTGATCTAATTGGCTTGGTCAGCCGAGGCTACACGTTTGGTACTCGTGATGGAATCTTTGAAATTGGTCAGCAGAAATACGGTGCGCTCATCTGTTTTGAAATCGCGATTGATGACATTGGACGAGATTTAGTGGCCGATGGAGCCCAGGTAATTCTTTCGCAAACTAACAATGCTGATTTTGGCAGAAGTGATGAAACCTACCAACAGGCAGCTTTCGCCAGACTAAGGGCAATTGAAACCGGCAGATATGTCGTAAACATTTCAACCGTTGGAGTTTCAGCAATCTACGCCTCCGATGGCAGCATTGTTGATGAAATTAATACCTTTGAGCCTGGGGCAATGATTCAAGAAGTCCCGCTCAGAACCAGCATTACGCCAGCTATGCGATTTGGTGCCGTCTTTGATCTAATCTTCAATCTTTTGGCTGCTGGACTGATTGGAACGTTCACATTTTTCAAATTACGAACGAGATTTGAAGTTGATGCCAGCAGAAGGGGCCGAAAATGAAGACTCTTGTTCTGATGCCTACTTTCAATGAAGCGTCTAGCCTAAAACTCACCGTAGAAGCCCTGCGCAAAGAAAATCTTGAAGTTGATCTACTAATCATTGATGACCACAGTCCCGATGGCACTGGTCAACTTGCCGATTCACTTGTAGATGCCAATACGTTCGTCCTACATCGAAAAACGAAAGACGGGCTAGGGCGTGCATACCTAGCTGGTTTTGAATGGGCGCAATCCAGGGACTATGACGCAGTTATTGAAATGGATGCCGATGGAAGCCACCTGGCTAGCGACCTTCACAGAATTCTTAAGACACTAAACAGTTCTGATTTGGTGATTGGTTCTAGATGGATATCTGGGGGAGCGGTGCAGAACTGGCCGGCATACCGAAGAGCAATCTCACGAGTCGGAAACTTCTACGCCAAGTTGATGTTGCGAACCGGAATCAACGACATGACCTCAGGTTTTCGAGGCTTCAGAGTTAGTTTCTTAAATGAAATGGACCTATCGGGAGTTGCTGCTCGAGGTTATGCATTCCAAGTAGAGATGGCATTGAGAGTCAAACGCGCAGGGGGAGCAGTAACCGAGGTGCCAATTACGTTTGTCGAGCGAGAGCACGGCGAATCAAAAATGACAACAGCCATAGTGCTTGAGGCACTATGGCTGGTGACGAAGTGGTCTTTCTACAAGTCGGCTTGACCGCCAGCGCGCCTAGCTCGGATATAATCCAAACGCTCCTGCAGGATTTCTTCTAATTCTTCGCGACTGCGTCGCTCTAACAACATCTCCCAGTGTGAGCGGGGAATCTTTGATTCAGATGCATCAAGTTTTATTTGTTTTCCGTCTTTTAGCTGAACAGACTGCTCAGTACAGCTCTTGCACTGCCAGGTTTGAGGAATCTCGGCATCTGCAGCAAAAACGATCTCAGATAGGTGCTCGTTCGAGCAGAGGAAAGTGTGAGTTACTCGAGCTGAAAAATTGACTCCACGTTCACTCTCAAGACTTTGAGTACCTAGACGCATTCCGCGCATTGTTTGCTGAGCCATTTTTCCTCCTGTTTGGTTTGCCCTTTTGGGGCACGACGAGGAACAACTCGGCGTGAACGCTCAATCATCCCGCATTCTTGAAGTTTTGGGCAAACTCTCAGGGAGTGTCGCGGAATTAGAAAACTATTTTTGCATCTTGAATTTGGAGATTGCCAAATCGCAATAGTCAGTGACAATTCCATCAGCGCCTGCTTTTGCAAGCGAAATCATTTGTTCAACATCATTAATGGTCCAGAAATGAAGTTGGATACCGGATTGCTTAATTGCTGAGATAAAAAGAGGGGAGTCAAATTTAAATAGGCCGCTTTGGGGCGGAAGCTGCAACGCGGTTAAACCCTTTGTCAGAAATTTCGTGAGCGCGTTCAAACGAAAGAAAATTGAAAAATAGATTGCCAGAACTCTGGATACGCCAGCAGATGTGGCTATTGGCCCAGCAATAGCCCTTAGAGTTTTTCTTCTTCGAGATTCGCTGAAGCTCGAAATTAGAACCCTGTCATGCACCTTAAGTTGATTGATAACCCGTGCCGTGGCACTGATTGCAGCGCTACTTTTTATATCTAGATTGAACCTGGCAGCTGGAAATTCTTTCAGCGCTTGCTCTAAAGATGGAATCTTCTGCTTGGAACCAATGTCCAAATTTTGAAGTTCGTCGAAACTCAAGTCACTGACCCTTGCGTCTAACCGGCAGATTCTTTTTAGGTCAGCATCGTGAAAAATGATTGCGATGCCGTCTTTGGAGCATTGGACATCGGTTTCGATGACATCCGCACCTACGGCTAAAGCATCTGAGAATGCCTTGAGCGAGTTCTCTGGGGCGGAACTCGACACTAAGCCACGATGAGCGAGCACTTGAATTCTTGCGTTCATTTGTGCTCCCAAATTAGATTCTGAAGGTGACTAGGCTTTAGCAATGCGCTTTGATTTTATGACGCTTCGTCAGCTAACCCGACTCAACCTAGGGTTGATGTTCTACGGTTTGGGCTTAGCGATGATTGTTGAAGCCGAAATAGGTCTGCCACCTTGGGATGTCTTTGCAAAGGGTATTTCAATCCAACTTGGCGTCACCTACGGCGTTGCCAGCGTAATTGTCAGCGCACTCGTGCTTTTAGCTTGGATTCCTCTGAAGGTTAAGCCGGGCATCGGCAGTATTTTGAATGCCATTTTGATTGGCCTCTGGTCGGACGTCTTTATTCCAAACATTCCAGCGTTTACGGACTACCTGCCGAACCTCGCAATGTTTTTGATTGGAATGGTTATCGTCGCGATTGCCACAGGCATCTACATCACTTCCTATCTGGGCTCTGGGCCACGAGATGGCCTGATGATTGGAACTCAACGTGTGCTGGGCTGGCCGCTCTGGCAGGTCAGAACCATGTACGAAGCGCTGGTTCTAACTATCGGTTGGTTAATGGGGGGACAGGTGCGTGAGGGCACCCTGATCTTCGCGGTAAGCATTGGGGTTCTCATGCAGCTTTCACTCCGGTTTT
>JBFYON010000083.1:0-4803 GCA_041303755.1 Micrococcales bacterium
GGTAGTCCTGCATTACGCCACCAAACATCTCCAACTGCACTTTGACAAGTGCCAGCGTCGGAGAAACCTGATCAAACATCAAGACTTTGTCTCGCCTTGCATTTCCAAGGCTCGCTGGAGACTCACGATTGGCAACGACCTCACGGTAAACAGCGTAGGGACGCAAACTCATTTCACCCGTCTGCGTTGAGTACAGGCTGCAATTCTTGTGAAACACCTTGTCGAACACATTCATGTCCTGGTGGTGCATCACGTCAAAATAATCGGCCAGCAACTTTTGGATGGCTGGGTCTGCTTGTTCAAAATTCATATTTGAAGCCTAGTTGTCGAGCAGGTCCGTCACCAGTGCCGCAATCGCCGAGCGCTCTGAGCGCTGCAGGGTTATGTGGGCAAATAGCTCATGATTCTTGAGCGATTCAATCACTGCAGCTATTCCATCGTGGCGGCCAACGCGAAGGTTGTCTCGCTGCGCAACGTCGTGAGTAAGCACCACCTTGGCATTCTGACCAATTCTTGAAAGCACTGTCAGCAATGTGTTGCGTTCCAACGACTGGGCCTCATCCACAATCACAAAAGCGTCATGTAGTGAGCGACCACGAATGTGGGTAAGAGGCAAAATCTCAAGTAAACCACGATCAACTATGTGATCAATGACCTCTTTTGAAACCAATGGGCCAAGAGTGTCAAAAATTGCCTGGCCCCACGGATTCATCTTTTCGCTCTCGCTACCCGGTAGGTAGCCAAGCTCTTGTCCGCCAACGGCAAAGATTGGACGGAACACAATTATCTTTTTGTGTTGGCGACGTTCAAGAACTGCCTCTAGGCCGGCTAGCAGTGCCATCGCAGACTTTCCAGTTCCGGCACGACCTCCTAGTGAAACAATGCCAACTTCCGGGTCCAGCAGCACATCAATTGCTAGCCGCTGTTCAGCTGAACGACCGTGTACACCAAAGACATCACGATCTCCTCGAACTAGCTTTACCTTGCCGCCCTTTTCCACTCGACCAAGTGCATGGCCGCGTTCAGAGGTAATAACCAAGCCCGTATTAATCGGCATAGCCGCAACGTCTTTGTGTTTGATGATCTCCGTGTCATACAGATCATTCATTTCCTCTGCAGACAGAGCCAATTCCGAGATTCCAGTCCAACCAGAATCCACGGCATTATCGTTGCGATATTCGTCGGCGGCCATGCCAAGTGCGGAGGCCTTGACGCGAAGAGGTAGGTCCTTGGTAACGAGCGTCACATCACGACCCTCGCTGGCCAGGTTGAAGGCAACAGCCAGAATGCGACTGTCGTTGTCTCCCAACTGGAACCCTTTAGGAAGAGTTGTTTGATCAATGTGGTTTAGCTCAACACGTAGCAGACCACCATCGCCAACTTCCATTGGAAAATCAAGGCGCTCGTGTTCGATGCGCAGATCATCTAGGTGACGCAGCGCCTGGCGCGCGTAGTAGCCAATCTCAGGGTCGTGACGCTTCTTCTCAAGTTCATTAATCACGATGATTGGAATTACAACTTCTTGCTCTTTGAACTTGAAGATTGCTCGGGGATCAGAAAGCAACACCGATGTGTCGAGCACGTATGTCTTAGTGCCGATGGAAGCTTTGGGTGGTTTGCCTGCCGAAGTCTTTGCGATTGAAACTGACGCATTATTTGTTGACTTAGGCACCTAGGCTCCTTCGTTTCAGCTTGAGCCAAAACTACGCCTACTCAATCTCAACTTGAAGGTAAGACACGCCCGAATTCGTGTTCGTTATCGGTTGTTAATTTTGGCTTTCTTTAGGCGCCGTAGCGGCGATGCCTGGATTCAAAAGCTCGGATGGCACGTAGGAAATCAACCTTGCGAAAATCCGGCCAGAGCGCTTCCTCAAAATAGAGTTCCGAGTTAGAACTCTGCCAAAGCAGAAAGCCTGACAGGCGCTGCTCCCCTGAAGTTCGGATAATCAGATCCGGGTCTGGCTGCCCGCCGGTATAAAGATGCTGGGTAATTAACTCGGGGTTTAATAAATCGGCGAGTTGATCTATCGTGGTTCCCTCATTGGAGTGCTTCTTCAATATCGAGCGCATGGCGTCGGCGATTTCCTGCCTGCCGCCGTAGCCAACAGCTAAATTCACCTGTGGTTTGTTTAGGTTTGCAGTGCCTTTTTCTGCGGCCTCTAGCTCTGCTCGCAATTCCTCAGGCAGAGCTTCGCGGTCCCCAACTAAACGAATCTTCCAGCGCTGGCGCTTTGCCATTTCGGTAGCAACAGAGCCAATTATTTTGAGTAAGTCATCTAGTTCCTTTGACTCACGTTTTACCAAGTTGTCAGTGGACAGCATGTACAGAGTGACAACTTTGATTCCGATTTCGTCGCACCAGCCCAGAAATTCAAAAATCTTTTGTGCTCCCGCTGCATGCCCGTGTGAAGCTTTGGCACCCTGGCGACGCTCGGCCCAGCGACGATTTCCATCAAGCATTACGGCAACGTGCTTAGGCAGGTCGTTAGGGGAAATTCCGCGCTCCAGAGAGCGCTCATAGACCCGGTAAATCAAATTTCGCACAGGTCAAGGCTACTTCAGGTTTGAGTATTAGAGTTGCGATATGAGCATGCCCATTTCCGAAGGATTTAGAGAGACTCCGCCAGAAGTAAAGCCCACCTGGCGCGGTTGGATTCACACCGGAGTGCTGCCAATAGTGATAGCCGGCGGGATTGTTCTCATCGTTCTTGCCAACGGCGTGCCAGCAAAAATAGCATCCGCTGTCTTCTTTGCAAGTTCACTGTTACTTTTTGGGAACTCGGCGCTTTACCATCGCTTCAATTGGAGCCCAAAGGTAAAAGTAACCCTTAAGCGCATTGACCACGCAAACATTTTCATTCTGATCGCGGGTAGCTACACACCAATTACTATTCTTGCCCTTGCCCAAGAAAAAGCAGTGCTGCTGATGTCAATTATTTGGGGAACAGCTCTACTTGGAATTGCCTTCAGAGTATTTTGGATCAATGCACCACGTTGGCTTTACACGCCAATCTATGTAGCGATGGGCTGGGGGGCGTTCGTTTACGTAGTTGACTTTATGAACGCCAACGCTCCGATGATGATTTTGATTTTGGTTGGTGGTTTGCTCTACACACTTGGCGCACTTGTCTACGGGCTAAAAAAACCTAATCCAATTCCTGGAGTCTTTGGTTTTCACGAAATTTTTCATACTTTTACAGTGCTGGCTTTCATGTGTCACTGGGCGGCAGCATTACTTATTGCGCTTAGCCCTGCTGCCGGTAGTTTCGGCGTCTAGCTTTTCCTGAATTTCCGCTCGGTATCGAACACGACGAACCCTGCGAACTAGGTCAAAAATCAGCAAAGTAGCTGCTACGGCCATGCCGAAGGTCGCTATGAATCCAATGGTTCCCGGGCTGTAAAAAGTAGTAGCCGGATCGGTGGTAGCTGCCGGGCTTGGGGTGGCGGCCAGAATTGCTGAAATCAGAATTTGCATGACTTAAGTATGTAGCCTTAAAGCAAATGATTTCTGAAAATGAGCTGTTAGCCGACCGATACGGCAAAAGCGCTAAGTCCAGCCTGGTTAATCGACGCCTGGTGATTGCCCTGGCGATAACTCTGCTAGCCAGTTTCTTTGTCTGGGCGCTTTGGGTTTCCATTGATGGGGCCAACAGAGTTAAATCCCAAGATTTGGCGTACGAGGTCATTGGTCCTGAGCAAACAATGGTCCGATTTAGCGTGGAAAGCCCCGCTGGGCCGGCCGTATGCGCCATACAGGTGCTTAACACGAGTTTTGCTGTGGTTGGCTACAAAGAGCTCGAAATCAGCCAATCTGGCGAGTACGAGACCTTGGTGAACACCACGGAACCAGGTGTAACTGGACTGGTTGATAAATGCTGGCTGAAATAAACTAGAGGGATTATGTCTGAAACCCCGGAAGCAACCTGGCTTACTAAAGAGGCCTATGACCGACTCGCAAGCGAGTTGGAATACCTGCTGACTGTAGCGCGCCAAGATATCGCCAAAAAAATTCAGGAGGCTCGCGAAGAGGGCGACTTGAAAGAGAATGGCGGCTATCACGCGGCTAAAGAAGAGCAAGGCAAGATTGAGGCTCGCGCCGCCAGACTTGAAAACATTTTGGCTAATGCCGTTGTGGGCGAAGCTCGCGAATCAAATGGAATTGTTGAGCAAGGAACTGTAATCAAATTGACCATGAATGGCAGTGAGATGGAGTTTCTTCTAGGCAGTGCTGAAATTGCCGAAGGTAGCGACATGGATGTTTACAGCCCGGATTCGCCAATCGGGACAGCGATTCTTGGGGCAAAAGTTGGAGACACAGTTTCGTTCTTTGCACCAAATGGTAAAGAGCGCGAAATCAAAATCCTTGAAGTTAATAACTTCTTGGGCTAATTGACTTAGAAATTATTCTTCGTCGATTCGGGCCTTTAGCCCGGCATCATGAAGCGCCTGCAAAACCCGCTGGCGGTGGTCGTGACCTGTGGTCTCTACCGACATCTTTAGTTCAACTTCTGAAATCTCAAGTCCTTTGCCATGACGGGTGTGCAATACCTCAACCACGTTTCCGTGCGCTGATGCAATTGCCTCTGCAGTTTTCACCAACATACCCGGACGATCTGGAAGCATCACAGAAATTGATGTGTAGCGCTCTGCGGCCGCCAGACCGTGCCCAACAACTTTCTGCAGCAGCAGTGGATCAATGTTTCCACCGGAAAGAATAACTACAGTCTTTCCCTTAAGTTTTACTGCCCCTGACATTATCGCGGCAACGCCAACTGCACCGGCCGGTTCAACAACCATCTTTGA
>JBFYON010000084.1:0-3920 GCA_041303755.1 Micrococcales bacterium
CGTCTACACGGGTTCGAATCCCGTCTTCACCTCGAATTACCCGGGCGATTGGCGCAGTGGTAGCGCGCTTCCCTGACACGGAAGAGGTCACTGGTTCGAACCCAGTATCGCCCACGAACAACATTTAGGGATCAAAGAGGGACAGTAAGTGCCAACAGTCAGGCAGTACGACTTGATTCTTGTCGGTGGCGGAATCATGAGCGCCACTCTTGCAGTACTTCTTCGGCAGGCAAACCCAGCACTCAAGATGGTTGTCCTTGAAAGACTAGAAGCTGTATCCCTTGAGAGTTCAAATGCTTGGAACAACGCTGGAACCGGCCATGCAGCACTTTGCGAACTTAACTACATGCCAGATGACCCCAGCGGCAAATTACCTTCTGCAGAAAAAGCCATTTCAATCAACCAACAATTCCAAGAGTCAAGAGAATTCTGGTCGAGCCTTGTGGCGCAAGGGGTGTTGAAGGACCCTTCCACTTTTATTCACTCCGTACCTCACATGACTTTCGTTAAAGGTTCCAAAGATGTCGACTATTTGGAGCGACGCTTTAAGGCGCTGAAAGATCAGCCACTTTTTGCCGGTATGGAATTCTCAAAAGACCTCGATCAGATTTCAAAGTGGGTCCCCTTGATGATCGAAGGACGGCAAGAGCAAAACATTGCCGCAACCAGAATCGAGCAGGGTACCGACGTTGACTACGGGGCTCTCACGGAGCAGCTATTTGCTTGGTTGAAAACTCAAGGCGTAGAAGTTTTGACCGGACATGAAGTTAGATCTCTCAAGAAACGAAATGGCGCTTGGTTCCTTCGAGCCAGAACCTCAAAAACCACGGTTGAGTTTGCTGCGGCTAAAGTATTTGTGGGTGCCGGGGGATGGGCTCTCAAACTTCTGCAGAACGCTGGAGTAGAAGAGATTAATGGTTATGGGACATTCCCAGTTAGCGGCCATTTCCTAAAAACTGAGAACGATGAGTTGGTTGCAAAACATCAGGCTAAGGTTTACTCGCAGGCTGCCGTAGGTGCTCCACCGATGTCCGTTCCTCACCTTGATACACGAGTCATTGATGGCAAAACTTCTTTATTGTTCGGCCCTTTTGCCGGGCTGAATCTCAAGTTCTTAAAACAAGGCTCTTGGCTAGATCTCCCTGGTTCGATTCGAATCGGGAATTTAGTTCCTTACCTTTCCGTTGCGCTTAGAAATTTTCCGTTGGTAATTTATTTAGTCAAAGAAATCTTGAAATCACCAAAGAAAAAGATTGAAAGCCTTCGAGAGTTTGTTCCTAACGCCGAAGCTAATGACTGGGTGCTTTACGAAGCCGGACAGCGGGCACAGGTTATCAAACCTGTAAACGGTTTAGGTGTTCTTCAGTTTGGAACCGAAGTTATCTCTTCGTCTGATGGATCCATTGCTGGATTACTTGGCGCATCTCCTGGGGCTTCGGTTGCAACCAGAGTGATGTTGGATGTTGCTAACAAGATGTTCCCGGAGGCTCAGAATTCTTGGATGAAGTCTGTCGCGAATTCGGTGCCAAGTTATGGGGTCAACCTCAACGATGATGCAGCTAAAGCAAAGGCGTCACTAAGCAAGACAGCGAAAGCGCTGAACCTTAAGGCTTAGGCAACTGCTACGCCGAGCAATGCTCCGACACCATAGGCCGCGGCCATTGTCACCAGCGAAACAATTACATTTCGAACTACTGGTCGTAACGGCTTTGCTCCACCGATGATCGCTGCTACATAACCTGTTATTGCGAGGGCGAATACAACAGAGACAATTGTTGCCAACTCCCGATAGTCGGTCCACGGTCCGGAGATGGCGACAATTGGCAGTACAGACCCGAGGGCGAAGGAAACAAAAGAAGCGACGGCAGCGGCCATTGGCGAAACGTGCTCTTCCTTTCGGAATTTTGGATTAGCGCCATCTCGCTTTATGCGTGAAGCTATTTCGCTATCTCGCTGCGCACTCACAGAGGCATACTCTCCGCCGGCCATTGATATGGAGCCAGCAACCAGGGCTGCGATTCCAGCAATTAAGATCGCCCCATTGTCAGTCGTGGCTCCAGCAACACCCATAACGATGCCCGCAGTGGAGACAATTCCGTCATTGGCACCCAGAACAGCCGCCCTTAGCCAGTTAAGCTTCTTGGCAAGCTCAATGCTTAATACGTGTGGCTGAGCGGTTTCCATTTGATTCTTTCTAGGAGTGTCTAGACCGCAATGCTACCAAGCTGATTGCTGTTAGCTCGTTAGGATTGACCGTAGTTAACAGGTCAGATTGGAACTAATCAATTGGAACAGCAGATATCCATCTCTTTAGATGGTGTCAAGCAGCAAGTAAAGCTCGGTAGTACTGGCTTCGAGCTGTTCTCCGACAAGTCGGTAGTAGCGATGCGAGTATCCGGGGAGCTACGTGACTTGGCGCATGCAGTCGCCGATGGCGATTCTGTTGAGTCGGTTATCATTTCCTCTAAAGACGGCCTTAACATCCTCAGACACTCAACCGCTCACGTACTGGCCCAAGCGGTCCAGAAGATTAATCCAGATGCAAAATTGGGAATTGGCCCTCCAATTGCAGATGGCTTCTATTACGACTTCGATGTCACAGATTCTTTTACGCCTGAGGACCTGAAGAGCATAGAAAAAGAGATGGAGCGAATTATTCGCTCAGGCCAGCGATTTGTTCGAAGAGTAGTCACTGAGCAGGAGGCTCTTGACCAGCTTTCGTCTGAGCCTTACAAATTGGAACTGATTTCTCTAAAGGGGTCATCTGATTTGGCTGAGGGATCGGCAGAAGTCGGAGCCGGCGAGCTTTCGATTTATCACAACACCGATCCACAATCGGGTGAGACAGTCTGGAAGGACCTGTGTCGCGGTCCGCACCTACCGAATACTCGAATGATAGGCAACGGTTTTAGCCTGACTAGGCTGGCCGCCGCTTACTGGCGTGGCAACGAGAAGAACAAGCAACTTCAAAGAATCTACGGAACAGCGTGGCCATCCAAGGAAGAGTTGAAGGCTCACCTTGAAAGATTAGAGGAAGCAGCCAAAAGAGATCATCGCCGCCTTGGCCAAGAACTGGACTTATTTTCTTTCCCCGAAGAGATTGGTTCGGGGCTTGCGGTTTTCCATCCTAAAGGCGGAACTATCAGGCGAGTTATGGAGGACTACTCCAGGCAACGTCATGAGCAAGCGGGATACGAGTTTGTCTACTCTCCACACATAACAAAATCTAACCTTTTCGAAACCTCGGGTCACTTGGCTTGGTACGCAGAGGGTATGTTCCCTCCAATGAAGCTCGATGAAGAGGTAGATGAGCAAGGTGTCGTTCGTAAGCAAGGGCAGGACTACTTCCTCAAGCCGATGAACTGCCCGTTCCACATTCTCATCTTCAAATCAAAGGCCCGCTCGTATCGCGAATTGCCACTTCGAATGTTTGAGTTTGGTTCGGTATATCGCTACGAGAAGTCTGGAGTCGTTCACGGCCTTACTCGAGTGCGTGGTATGACCCAAGATGACGCTCATTTGTTTGTGACTTTGGAAGACATGGAGACCGAGCTTCAGTCTGTATTGAAATTCGTCTTGGATTTGCTTCGGGACTACGGACTAACGGATTTCTATCTCGAGCTCTCGACCCGTGACAAGGACAACGAGAAGTTTGTTGGAAACGACGAGCTCTGGGACAAAGCGACAGCTACTCTCTCGAAAGTTGCAACCGATTCTGGTCTTGATCTTGTGCCGGACCCAGGTGGCGCCGCTTTCTATGGCCCGAAGATCTCAGTGCAGGCCAGAGATGCAATTGGCAGGACATGGCAGATGTCAACCATACAGCTTGACTTCAACTTGCCAGAGCGATTCGACATTGAATACACAGCGAGTGATGGCCAAAAGAAGCGGCCGGTGATGATTCATCGCGCATTGTTTGG
>JBFYON010000085.1:0-5488 GCA_041303755.1 Micrococcales bacterium
GGTAGCGCCAACTGAGCTGATCCCGGCTTAAGTGTTGTAATGCCAGGAAGCGGCGAGATCATGATGCCGCCGGTCTCTGTCTGCCACCAGGTGTCAACGATTGGGGCGCTGCCGCCACCAATCACGTTGCGGTACCACATCCAGGCTTCAGGGTTGATTGGCTCACCAACAGAACCCAGCACGCGAATGCTGGTTAGGTCGTGCTTGTTCGGTAGCTCTTCACCCAGCTTCATGAAGCTGCGAATAGCGGTTGGTGCGGTGTAAAGAATTGAGACCTTGTACTTTTCAACCAGGCTCCACCAGCGGCCCCAGTCTGGAGTGTCCGGGGTTCCTTCGTAAATAACCTGAGTTGCACCATTAGCCAATGGACCATAAGCCACGTAGCTGTGTCCTGTAATCCAACCAATGTCGGCGGTGCACCAGTAAACATCTTTTTCTTCGTGCAGATCAAAAACATTTTTGTGCGTGTACGCCGCTTGGGTCAGGTAACCACCGGTGGAGTGCAAGATGCCCTTTGGTTTTCCGGTGGTACCAGATGTGTAAAGAATGAAGAGCGGGTGTTCGGCATTGAAACCCTTTGCCTCGTGATCACTACTTGCTGCATCCAATTGCTCTGCCCAGTCAAGATCGCGTCCTTCTTTCCAATCAACTTCTTGGTTGGTGCGCTTAACTACCAAAACATTTTGAACCGATGGACACTTGCCACCATCCAGTGCCATATCAACTGCAGGCTTGAGTGCTGTTGCTTTACCTTTTCGATATCCACCGTCTGCGGTAATGACAAGTTTTGCCTGAGCATCTTCAATTCGAGTACTCAGTGAGTCTGCAGAGAAACCACCAAAGACAACTGAGTGCACTGCACCAATTCTTGCCACTGCCTGCATTGCAACAATTGCTTCAGGAATCATCGGCATGTAAATTGCCACACGGTCGCCCGATTTGATTCCTAGGTTGATCAAGACGTTTGCGGCGCGCTTAACCTCATCGGTTAATTGAGCGTAGGTAATTGTGCGGGTGTCGCCAGGTTCACCTTCAAAGTGAATTGCAACGCGGTCACCGTTGCCGGCCTCCACGTGACGATCAAGGCAGTTATAAGAAATGTTTAGTTCACCATCGTGGAACCAACGAGCAAATGGTGCTTCGCTCCAGTCGAGTACCTGAGTGAATGGCTTGTGCCAGTGCAAACGATTAGCTTGCTTTGACCAAAAACCTAGGCGGTCAGCCTTGGCCTCGTCGTACATGGCTGGCTGTGCAATCGCGTTCTTTGCGAATTCGCTAGACGGCGCGAAGTGGCGGTATTCCTGAGACATCTTTGTCCTCCATTGGTGTTTCTAACCTGCGAGTAATCCTGCCACAAAAAACTTTTCTAGGATTATTCACAGGGAACAACGGCAATTTGGGAATAAATGTTCGGTTTTCCCCCTTATTATCTTCTTGTTAGCGCTTGTCGTTAACTTGCGATATCAGTTCCCCCAATTGATATCGCCAGGCCCCAGACTCTTCCCCCAAGAGGCTGGGGCCCCCTAATTTAAGGCGTTTTATCCACAGATTGCGCCTTTTTCGGCTTCAAATGGCCAAAAACACCGATGCTTGGGCCATGAATTCATCGGTTTTGGCTCCACTTGAGGCGGTTGGCCCAAAATTGGCAGGACTGTTGGCAATGCCCGGAGTCACCGACCTATTGGTAAATGGTTGGGGCCAGGTCTGGGCGCAGAGGTCCGGTCACGGTTCGGGGCTTGAACAGATGCAGACTCCCTTTGAGTCGGAGGCCGAGCTCGGTCAGTTGGCTCAGCGACTGATTGGTCTGGGTGGGCGGCATCTTGATCAGGCCAACCCTTTTGCCGATGTTTCCATCGGTGGTTTGCGGGTGCACGCAGCCTTGGCTTCTGGTTGTAATTCTGAAACCCTACTTTCGATTCGAGTGCACTTGAATCGGTTATTTGGTCTTGAACAGTTGGCGCAGTTCGGCATGTTCGATGGCTCTGAACTTGCATTGTTGAAACAAATAATTCTCGACCGACAAAGCTTTTTGATTTCAGGCTCAACCGGAAGCGGAAAGACAACCCTACTTAGGGCCATGCTCTCTGAATGCATAGGTGAAAGAGTCATCGCTCTAGAAGATGTTGCTGAGTTGGGTTTGCAAGGAGCAAATTTTGTCTCGCTGCAAACGCGGCAGGCAAATATTGAGGGTCGCGGTGAAATAACTTTGGCAAGACTTGTGCGTGAAGCTTTGCGAATGCGTCCGGATCGAATTGCTGTAGGCGAAGTTCGCGGTGCCGAATTAATTGTGATGCTCCAGGCGTTGAATACCGGACATCAGGGTGCCGGCACAACAATTCACGCAAATTCAATTTCAGATGTAATGCCACGTGTAAACGCAATTGGAAAAGCGGAGGGATTTGATGCGGATTCCATCGGCGAACAAATGCGTTCGGCGTTCAGCTGGTTGATTCACGTTGAATCAAGAAGGGTTGTGCAAATTGCAAAACTCCAGTGAGCTCAGTGTTTCAGAAACACGTTCTTCAGAAACGCGCTCATCAGAAACGGTGCGCCGGTTGGCGGCATTGATTAGTGCCGGACTGCCGGCACAGCAGGCGCGAAACATTTGCGAAATTGAAATCTCAAAAATGACCCAAAAGGATTCTCGGCAGTTTGAGCTGGTCTGGACTCTGGCGCAACTACTTGGTGGCCCGGTGGTGCTTGCGTTAAATCGAATTATCGAAGTTTTTGAAATTCATGACCGAAACGCAAAGGAGATTGCGTTAGCTTTTGCCGGACCGCAATCCACTTCAAAACTGGTCATGGGGTTACCGGTGGTTGCCCTAGTTTTAGCGCAACTTACTGGCATGAATCCTTTTGGGGCCATAGTGGGCTCCCTGCTTGGCATGCTCTCTGTCTGCCTAGGTGTTGGGCTGCTGGTGGCTGGTCACTACTGGACTCAGCGGCTACTAGCCAGGGCACTACCAGAGAGCTTAGATCCAGGTGCATACCTTGATTGCGTTCTGATTGGTTTGCAAGCCGGTTTGCCTTTAGATCAGGCTCGGCAAATTGCGCAGCAGAATTTCAAGCAGATTCTGGGTGCCGAAATTTCTAAAGAGGATATCGCCGCACTAGACGAGGCCGCTGAATTATCTAGAACCACGGGTGCGGCCCTAACTCAAATTATTTTGTCTGCTGCTGATCGCATGCGCGAAAAGTTAAGGTTTGAGATTTCAAATCGGATTGCACGGTTGGGTGTGAAATTAATGATTCCACTTGGAGTTGCTGTGTTACCCGCATTCATTTTGCTATCGATAGTTCCAATAGCAATTAGCTTGCTGTCAAATAGTCAGCAGTAGAAAGGAAAAATGAAAATCTGGCAAGACGAAACAGGGGCGGCAACAGCAGAGTATGCAATTGCCACAATGGCAGCAGTTGGATTTGCCGGTTTGCTGGTGGTCATTATGAGATCCGATGAAGTTAGAACAATCCTTTTTGATTTGGTGCAGAGTGCCCTAACTTTTACAAACCCAAATAGTGATGCAGCGCCGGTGGAATGACAGAGGGTCAGTAACCGCAGAACTTGCCTTAGCGATGCCAGCAGTATCTCTGGTTATTGCGGTGACGTTAAGTGCTTTTGCTTTGCAAATTGAGCGAATGAAATTGGTGAGCGTTTCAGCAATGGCTGCTCGAGCTATCGCAAGGGGAGAAGCCGAAGAGAATGTTCGTGCTTTGGTTCTCGAAGGTAATGCTGGTTCGGATTCGCAAGCGGTTTTGATTGATGTGGAGACCCGAGAAAACACCGTCTGCATCAAATTGTCACGAGCGTTTGAAATTGCTGGGATGGGAGGCAAGCTCTTCGAGATTTCGGAGGTGCAGTGCGCTCGCAAGGTTGGTCTTTGAAATTCGGCGAGCGCGGCTCTGGCACGGTTCTTGCTTTGGCCATGGTCACCCTGGCAATTTGCCTGTTTAGCCTGAGCCAGATTGTGGCAATTAATTTGATCAAACAAGAACGGCTCCAGGCGGTGGTCGAGGCCATGGCCGTGGCGGCGGCCGACTCGCTCAGAGGCCTAAACACTGGGTTTCCATGCCCCACGGCGGGCCAATTGGGGCTAAATGCAGGGGTTGAACTTGACACGTGTCGTATTGTCGAATTCGAAGTGTTTATTTCGGCCCACTCCAAGGGGGTGGGTATAGTTCTAAGCGCTAGCGCGCTGGCGGGTCCAAGTTTCTAAATGGGCCCCTATAAAGAGGAGTCACCCATTGGCAGGTAGCCACAAGCTTGTAATCGTTGAGTCACCTGCGAAGGCAAAGACGATCTCAAAGTACCTAGGCAGCGACTACGAGGTCCTGGCGTCAATTGGCCACATCCGTGACCTGGTTGACCCTAAAAACCTGCCTGCCGAGAAGAAGGTTGGGTCCCTCAAGAAGTTCTCCATCGACATTGAAAACGACTTTGAGCCTTTCTATGCCATTTCGGCAGGTAAGAACAAGACCGTCACCGATCTCAAGAAAGCCTTGGCCGGTGCCGATGAGCTTTTCCTAGCAACAGATGAGGACCGCGAGGGAGAGGCAATCGCCTGGCACCTTCTGCAGGTATTGAAGCCTAAAGTCCCGGTCAAGCGCATGGTCTTTCACGAAATCACCAAAGAGGCAATTACTGCTGCGCTTGAGCACACCCGCGAGGTAGACAACAACCTGGTGCAGGCTCAAGAAACCCGACGCGTGGTTGACCGCCTATACGGCTACGAAATTTCACCTATTCTTTGGCGCAAGATCAACCGTGGTCTCAGTGCCGGACGTGTGCAGTCACCGGCAATGCGTTTGGTGGTGCAGCGTGAGCGCGAGCGCATGGCGTTTGTGTCAGCCAGCTATCACGACGTAGAAGCCACTTTTGATTCTCAGGTTGCCGGCGAACCTAATTTCGTTGCCAAGTTGCAGAGCGTGGCCGGTAAGCGCATTGCCACCGGTCAAAGTTTTGATGACAAGGGTAAATTAACTGCCGATGTGATTCTGCTAGATCAAAAGCAGGCAGACGCGCTCGCCGAAGCTACTCGTTCGGGCAAAGCCAACATTGAAGTTGTCTCTGTAGAAGCAAAGCCAAGCACTCGTCGCCCGGCTGCACCATTTACTACTTCAACCTTGCAGCAAGAGGCATCGCGCAAGCTTCGTATGTCGGCAAAGCAAACCATGGACACCGCTCAAGGTCTGTACCAAGAGGGTCACATCACATACATGCGTACCGATTCGCCAACACTATCGGTTCAGGCAATCACTGCCGCTCGTGAACAGGCAAAAGAAATGTTTGGCGCAGAAATGGTTCCAGACTCGCCAAGAATTTATCAGGGCAAGTCAAAGAATGCTCAAGAGGCGCATGAGGCTATTCGTCCAGCTGGTGAAAAGTTTGTGCACCCATCCGAGTTGTCTCGCGTGCTAAGCGGCCGTGCATACGATCTCTACGATTTGATTTGGAAGCGCACCGTTGCATCGCAAATGATGGATGCCAAGG
>JBFYON010000086.1:0-2613 GCA_041303755.1 Micrococcales bacterium
GGTTTACCTCAGGCTTCAAGTTAGACGCACAGTTGGCTAATGTGCTTCGCTACGGCGAGAATGCACACCAGGCCGCTGCGCTTTACAGAAACTCTGGGGTTGACGCTGTTGCCGGCATTGCCCAGGCTCGCCAGTTTGGCGGCAAAGAGATGTCTTATAACAACTATGTTGACGCCGACGCAGCTCTTCGCGCGGCCTTTGACTTTAATGAGCCGGCTGTTGCAATCATCAAGCACGCGAACCCGTGTGGAATTGCAATTGGTGATCCAAGTACCCCCGATGTCATCGCCGATGCCCACGCGAAAGCTCACATGTCTGATCCGGTTTCGGCATTTGGCGGAGTTATCGCGACCAACCGTCCGGTCACAGTGACTATGGCAAAGCAGGTCGCCAGCATTTTCACCGAGGTCATAATTGCTCCCTCTTACGAGATTGAAGCGCTTTCGATTTTGCTAGAAAAGAAAAACCTGCGCGTGCTTGAGTTGCCTGCGAATTACTCGCGCGAAGCTCTTGAGTACAAGCAAATCTCCGGCGGTGTTTTAGTTCAAGAAACCGATGAGTTCTCGCAGTTCAACTCAAGCGGCTGGAAGCTGGTCACCGGCAAGAAAGCTGATTCAGAAACTATGAAAGAACTTGAGTTTGCTTGGCGTGCCTGTCGCGCTGTGAAGTCAAACGGAATTCTTTTGGCTCGAGAAGGCGCATCGGTTGGTGTTGGCATGGGTCAGGTAAATCGAGTTGATTCTTGCAAGCTTGCTGTTGAGCGAGCCGAATCACGGGCCAAGGGTTCAGTGGCTGCCTCAGATGCGTTCTTCCCATTTGCCGACGGCCTGCAGATCTTGATTGACGCTGGTGTTCGCGCAGTGGTACAGCCTGGTGGCTCTGTGCGTGACGAAGAGGTAATCGCTGCCGCTGAGGCCGCTGGCATCACCATGTACTTCACTGGCGAGCGGCATTTCTTCCACTAACGACGAGGTAGCGTTGAAAGCTAGCGCTGCTTTGAATCCTTTGAGATAGCCAAGGATGATTGCTTAGGTAATTTGTAACTGACGTATCCCGAGCGATCAACAGCGATTGTTTTACCTAAACACTGCTTCGGAAAAATATTGGCGTTACGGCCCCCAGATATTAAGTCGCAATACTTTCCAGCCTCCAATTGCGTCTTGATTTTGACTCTTAAAGTTTTGCTATTGCTATTGATAATCACATGTCCAAGGGCACCTCTGCCGACAGAGACCACACCCTTGCTTCCCTTAAGTGCCGTTTGTGCTGCATCACCAACCGTATCTCGCCAGGCAATCATGGCTTCTACCCCCTTCCAGCGATGCTGACAAACAAATTGATTATTTTTGTACGAAGTTGCGGGAATTGAATTAGATTTCAAGCACTTGGCATCGCTCACTGTTTTGTTGCCATTGAGCTTAGGGGCCTGATCATAAGAGTCGTATGAGTATCCAGAGTAGATCATAGGTTTTCCATAATCACTCGCCAAGGTGAAGATGAACGCTAGCTGCTGCCCGTTGGCTGTATTTGAGGTCACGGCCGATCCGTTTCTTTCCGTATCGTGATTTGAGACCATTGTCACAACGTTCTTGCTTGCCAATAGGTTTCCGGATTGCAACATCGAAGGCAGGCGTCCTGCGTCACCTGGATAGCCAAAGGCATTATCCATAATTGACACCCAGTCAAACTCCCAAACGTCACCAACTTCAAAGTATTCAGCGATATCAGGATTTGTTTCTGAGGCAACTTCATTTAGAAAGTAAGTTTGAGGTGGAAGCATAGCCTTGATGGCAAGTAGATCGGCGGCAGGTATGTGTCTAGCGGCGTCTATGCGGAATCCATACACGCCTATTGAGATTAGATCGTTGAGATAACCAGCAATTTTCTGACGTACAGTAGTTTTTTCAGTAGCCAGATCTGAGAGTCCAAGCAGTTCATAGTTTTGAACTTGATTTACATCATTCCAGTTGTTGATCCCAGTTTTATCAGAATGAAAATCTTGTTCCGAATAGGTTCCGGGATGGTTGTATTTTGTGAAGGATTCACCTAACCATCCAGTGGCGGCCGAGGATCCCATCATATGATTAATTACCGCGTCGGCAATCACCTTCACGCCCGCTTCATTGCATGCCTTCACCATGGTTTCAAATTCCAACCTGGTGCCCAGTCTTGATTCAATTTTGTAGCTAACCGGCTGGTAGTGAACCCACCACTGCGGACCAATAATGTGTTCCTGTGGCGGCATTACTAATACCCAGTCATATCCAGCAGGACCTAGTTCTGCCGTGCATTCTTTTGCTACAGAATTCCAGTTCCACATAAAAAGCTGGACCCCCACAGAGTTTGCAGTGATTTTTTGAGGCTCAGCCTGTGCCGCAATTGGGCTTAGACCCAGGAGCGTGGCCAGCAAGATGGCTAACTTCTTCATGCCCAACAGCCTATGGCAACCCCGATAGGCTATAGGGTGTTTGGGCGATGAGCCCTAAGTTTCCCAAAAGTACAGGAGCGCCAGATGGCAAAAATCAAGGTAGTTGGCAAGGTCGTTGAACTAGACGGCGACGAAATGACCAGAATCATCTGGCAAAACATCAAAGACAATTTGATCAACCCTTT
>JBFYON010000087.1:0-3433 GCA_041303755.1 Micrococcales bacterium
GGGCCTTCAAGTCCATTGGCTAAGACTGCGGTAGCCGCAGAAATTTGTTCAAACAGATCAGCGAGATAAGGCCTTGGTTTGCCGTCACGAATCAAAAAGTCAACCCTGCGAACAACAACCCGGAGGTTTCTGGTGGCCAGGTCCATTCCGCGCATAAGGCGAACCTGAGCAGATAGGTCTTTACGGTGCTTACGCAATAGCGGTGAAATCTTTGAGACCGATACCGCACTATCTAAACTCATGCGCCAGTTATCGACCAGTGGCTGTGAGCCACGCACTCTTACTAGTGCAGCGTTCACAACTTTTGCGTCGGCATTTCTAACGGCAATTTTCAGAGCATCAACAGCATCTAGGAAAACGGTAAACAGTCGTCCAGCATCTTTTGATGCCATACCGATTGGATCTCTTGGAATTAGAGCGGTAAACAGCAGAGCTGTTGCTCCACCAATTAAGCCATCGACGCTTCGGATGAATGCACCTCCATCTGGTGCCGGCATGATGTAAACCAACATGGCCTGACTTCCAACGGTCAGAGCAAATGCCGCCGTGCCAGACAAAAATCGTGCGGAAATCAAAGCGACAAATAGCACCACAGCTAGTTGCCAGACTCCAACGCCAACCAAAAGCAACATGACTTCGCTAAGTGCAATGCCCACCACCATGCCAAGCCCAGTCTGTAACACTCTTCGGATTCTTGCATCCCTGGTAAATCCCAGTGAGGCGATGGTAACCGTCACTGCAAAAATTGGATTCTCGTGACCTAAAACGAAAGCGGCAAAAGAGTATGCAGCTATAGCCGCAGCTACTATTTGCAGAATTGGAGGCAGC
Source organism: Micrococcales bacterium (assembly GCA_041303755.1). Taxonomy (GTDB): domain Bacteria; phylum Actinomycetota; class Actinomycetes; order Actinomycetales; family Microbacteriaceae; genus Rhodoluna. The sequence continues at coordinate 829 of JBFYON010000087.1, forward strand.
GATTCAAGCGCACGTTGAGTGGCAGCTTTGACTGACCATCCGCCCACTAGTGTTTGCCGCCCATCAACAAATTGCGCTTAGGAAGGTCTGCTGCTTTTCCTGCACTGGCAGGAACAATCACCTCTTGGTTAGCATCAATCTCGCCGCTTTCGCCACGAACAATTAATTGCGCATCTTCAGGAACTGATCTGCTCAGCAGAGCTAGAGCGATTGGCCCCGATTCGTGATGCTGCGCAGCTATGGTGATGTGGCCGCGTACCCGGTCTTCACCCGCAACAAACACCTCATCGCCAGTGGATGGCAAAAAATGCCCCGAGCCATCGAGGTGCAGGAAAGTCAATCTACGCGGAGGGTGGCCAAGGTTGTGAACCTTGGCAACTGTTTCTTGCCCGCGGTAGCAACCCTTAGACATGTGCACAGCGGTAGACATCCAGTCAAACTCGTGCGGCAGCGCCTTGGCGTCTACCTCAGTTAGTTGACGCGGGCGGTGGGCTTCAATGCGCAGCGCGTCATAGGCAAGTGTGCCTGCCTTCTCATAATTTGATAGAGCATCATCAGCTTTTGAAACCTCAACTAGAGATTCAGTCCAGGCCCACTTTGCCGGTCTTGCCATTGAATAGCGAACACCACCGGTAACCACACCTGGCCAAGGATCTTGCCAAATCAAGTTGATTCCATTTGAAACAAAAGCACTGGCAACACCGGAACCAATTTGCCCCAGCACCGCAAAGTCATCCGAGCGATCTGCTACTTCCACCTTCATTCGAAAAATCATTTTGTTCAGCCACGCTAGGAATGATTCACGACCCGCCGCCTCAATAACGAGCCATGATGTTTCACCGTCATCAAGAAAATGAATCACCTGTTCGATGTGGCCATTTGGGTCTAGCAACAGAGCTTCGGCTGAAACTCCAGGCAAAAGATTTTTTAAGTTTTGCGAAAGCAATGAGTGTAGCCAGTCCAGACGATCCGGTCCGCTAACAGTGATGATTCCTCGTGGCCCTAGATTCACAACAGCGGAACCGTTTGCCAAATTGCGCTGTTCAATCAGCGGATTGCCAAAGTGTTCTGCCGCAGCACTCAATTGCTACTCAACTCGTTCTAGGCGCGCAGACGCGTGTGGCTTGAGGTCCCCGCCCGGTAAAGCAATCTCCCAAACCCAAAGCAAAGCGTTTTCAACCAAACCAAAAAGTCGAGTCGAGTGGCGGTAAGTTTTTGCAGTTTCAAAGGCCGTGCCATACGCGGATGCGATATCTACGCGCGCCCCTTTTATCTTGCCGTTATAGAGCTCTGCCATTCCGCCAGGGTGCAAAACAGAAACTTGAATATCAAAGCCACCCTCTTTATTGCGCAAGGCCTCTAAGTCTTCGTGAGTTTTTAAACTTTTTTCTCCGCTGCCAATAATCAAACCTGGGCCGTGATCTGCAGCTTCGCTTGGTCGGGCAATTCGCCAGTAGCCAAGCTCACTTGGAAGGATTGTGCCTTCTTCGTCAATTAGCTCAGCTGAAGATACATAGGTGAGTGCGTTTGAACCGTCATGAGCAAACTCAATTCTCTGCTTAAACTCAACCTCGACGGGAGCTTCATCGGTTTCATTTTTCTTGTAGCTAATGATTCCGGTGCCTTCCCATTTACCAACGAGGAAAGCAAAAGGAGTGAGCTCCAGCGGGAGCCCCTCAGGAAATACGAACAACTATTTCTGACCCTTGAACAACTTATAAAGCACGAGTGCTGAAACCCCTGCAATAGCCAAAGAAGCCAAGACCAATAGTCCGGTGAAGAAAATCTCAAGTGCTAGCAACATAGCTAAAGTCTAACCTTTCAAGAAAACGAAGGCTGTGGCCACAGCCAAGATCAAGTAACTTCCGCCGCCAACGTAGACCAATTTGCGCACAAAGCCATCGGCGTTGTTTTTGAAGAGCTGCAACAGCGAGACCGTGGCGATTGAACCGGCCAAGATGGCGCCAAAAGAAGCCTCAACCTGCTGCCCCTGGGGAGCCCCAATAATCAGTAGCGTGATGGTTCCGGCGGCGACCAGCGACCAGATAATCAGAATCTCTGCCCATTTAGCTTTCACAAAGCAATCATGCCCTAAACCCGCGCAGATAAAGGGCTAAACTTTAGCCAAGCGTTCTGGGAGAGAAATGGCTCAACTTCTTGTTTTGTCGGCTACAGCTGACTCAGAAGTACTTCCTGCGCTTGGATTGCTAGGGCATCGCGTTCGCCAAATTCCGGCGGAACCGGCCAATCTTGTAAATGCCCCTGGCCACGACCTGATTTTCCTTGACGCCCGCCGCGATCTAGCGGCCGCAAAATCCTTGGCAAAAATTTTGGTGGCAACCGGGTTGGGTGCGCCATTAATTCTTGTTGTGACCGAGGGCGGACTGGCGGCGGTTAGCGCCGAATGGGGCGCCTCGGACATCGTGGTTGAAGGTGCCGGACCTGCCGAATTAGACGCTCGCATCAGACTTGCAATTACCAAGGCTCAGCAATTTGATCGCAATGACAAGATTCACGCATCGGGCGTAGTAATTGACGAGGCCAGCTACTCAGCCAAAGTGAATGGGCGACCACTGGACCTCACATATAAGGAATTTGAACTGCT
>JBFYON010000088.1:0-9500 GCA_041303755.1 Micrococcales bacterium
CTGAGTTAGTTACTAGAGGCGTGGCTGATGCCCGAAGCGATGTCTACGCGGCGGGAATTATGCTTTTTGAAATGTTGGCTGGACGGCAACCGTTTGAAGGTGAGCAGGCCGTTCAAATTGCATACCAACATGCAAACGATAACGTGCCGGCACCATCAAAAATCAATAGCTCCGTTCCTCCTTTGCTGGATGAGCTTGTGCTCTGGGCAACCGCAAGAGACGCTGCCCATCGACCTGCGGACGCAGTGGAACTTCTAGATGTAGTAAAAAGGGCCAAAGCGGAAATTAAGGCTGGGCGAAACAACACCAATCTTGGTATTCCAGTGATTGATGTTTCGAGCAGACCAAAAGATTTGAACTCAACTACTGTGCTGCCTACATCTCAAGATGCCACTCAAGTATTGAACCCTGATGTGTTTAGCGCTGCAGGATTTGATGAAAATCAGACGATTGCGTTGTCAGGCATTGGCGACCTCTCGGCCACCACGGTGCTAGACGACATGAATTTTGAAAATGATTCGCTCTCAGCACTTGAGGCTTTCGGTAAGAAACGCCGTGGCCTGAGAATGTTGATTATCACGTTGCTCGTTGTGGTCTTGGGTGGCGGGAGTGGATGGTGGTTCAGCAGCGGGCCAGGCGGGTTATCGGTTATTCCAAATCTCACCAGCCGAACGGCCGATGACGCGCAATTAGCTCTTTCTAATTTGAACGCAAACTTTGCCATTGCCGAGGAGTCATCAACTACCGTGACAAAGGGTCTTGTCATCAGAACTGACCCGCCTGCAGGATCATTCTTTTTTGGTGGCACCCTTACCATTTACATTTCTAGCGGCCCAAGCCTAGTTTCGGCACCTCAATTGCAGGGCATGAATATTGCGGCAGCTACTGCGGAGATTATAAAAAACGGTTTTACCCTTGGCGAAGTGAAATCAGTTTTCAACGAAGCACCTATCGGTGAAGTGTTTGACTACTTGGGTTCAGATGGAAGCAGAATTCCCGAGAACAGTCGAATAGATGTTTGGGTTTCGCTTGGAGCAATTCCAGTTGTTGCTGGCTTAGAGCAAGAAGCTGCAGTGACAGCAATTGAATTGGTTGGCCTAAAAATTAGTGAAATAACTGAGGACTACAGCGACTCGATTGCCGCAGGGCAGGTAATAGCAATCGTGCCGCAGACTCAACCGCTTGAAAAAAATGGCACTGTTAACCTGGTCGTCTCTAAAGGGCCAAACATAGTTCAAGTGCCAAACATGGTTGGTCAAACCGTATTAGCCGCCAAATCTGCTCTGGAATCGCTTGGCTTGCGTGTGGTTGTAAACACAGATCAACTAACTACCCGATGGGGAGTCGTAGCAATCAAGCGTCAGAGTGCTGCCGCAGGAACGCAGTTGCGCGTCGGCGACAGCATCACAATTTCTACGAAGTAGAAATATTTAGCGCTTGGCCAACTGTTCCGCAATCAGGAACGATAATTCCAACGACTGCATGTGGTTCAATCTAGGATCGCAAAGAGATTCGTAGCGCTCTTCAAGGCTCGCCTCGTCGATTTGCTCGGAGCCACCAAGGCACTCGGCGACATCGTCGCCGGTAAGCTCTACGTGCACTCCGCCTGGGAAAGTTCCGGCAGCCTTGTGCACTTCAAAGAATCCTTGAACTTCATCCATCACGTCATCGAAGCGGCGTGATTTATAACCATTCTTAGTAGTGATGCCATTACCGTGCATTGGGTCTGTGATCCATAGCGGATTGGCGTCTGAATCCCTGACTGCCTCTACCAGCTTTGGTAACTCTTCACGAATTTTTCCAGCACCCATGCGAGTTATGAAGGTTAGACGACCAGGCTCGCGGTTTGGATCCAGCTTTTCAATCAGGTGCACCACATCTTCAACCTGTGTGGTTGGACCCAACTTAACTCCAATTGGATTGCGAACGCGAGAAAGGTAATCAACGTGTGCGTGATCCATTTGTCTAGTTCTTTCGCCAATCCAAATGAAGTGCCCAGAAGTGATGTAAGGGTTTCCGGTTCTTGAATCTATGCGAGTTAGTGGGCGCTCGTAGTCCATCAGTAGACCCTCGTGGCTAACGTAAAACTCTGTTGTACGAAGTTCATTGAAGTCTGCGCCGCAAGCGTCCATGAACTTAATCGCTCGATCAATTTCTTGAGCCAAAGATAGGTAGCGCTCGTTTGCCGGGTTATTGGCGAAGCCCCTGTTCCACTCGTGCACCGAACGCAGGTCAGCAAAACCGCCCTGCGTAAATGCGCGAATCAAGTTCAAGGTTGAAGCTGAAGTGTTGTAGGCCTTCAACATGCGCTTTGGGTCTGGTGTTCGAGCTTCTGCCGTGAAATCGTAGCCGTTGACAATGTCGCCGCGGAATGCAGGAAGGGTAACGTCTCCGCGAGTTTCATTATCGCTTGAGCGAGGCTTGGCAAACTGTCCAGCCATGCGCCCCATCTTGATTACCGGCATGGATGCGCCGTAGGTCAAAACAACAGCCATTTGCAAAAGTGTCTTCACGCGATTTCTGATTCGATCGGCAGTTGCATCAGCAAAAGTTTCAGCGCAGTCACCGCCCTGCAGCAGGAATGCTTTACCCTGCGCAGCGGAAGCCAATCGGTTGCGAAGGATGTCTACTTCACCGGCAAAGACCAGAGGTGGCAACGTAGAAAGTTCTGCCCTGACATCGGCCACAGCTTGCTGGTTTGGCCAAGTAGGTTGCTGAGCGGCTGGCAAAGTTAAATAGTGATCCAGCCCGGCAAGAACTGCTGGGTTTGCTGCGATTACAGGATCATTCATTTTGCCGCTTTCTTTTGTGTTGGCTGCTAGCGAGCCAGTCTTGCGCTTTTTTCTTTAACTGAAGATGCGTAGGCGTCCACGTATTCTTGTCCGCTTAGTTTTCTAAGTTCGTACATGATTTCATCGGTGACAGCACGCAATACGATTCGATCGCCTTCCATGCCATCAAATCTTGAAAAATCCAAAGGCGTGCCGACCACAATTCCAATTCGGCGAATTCTTGGCAGGCGTTTCCCGATTGGTTGAACTTTTTCGGTATCGATCATCGCTACCGGAATGATTGGGGCCTTTGATTCCAGCACCATTCTCGCAATCCCGGTTCTCCCCCGGTAAAGGCGACCGTCAGGACTCCTAGTGCCTTCCGGATAGATGCCCAAGACTTGACCCTGAGACAAAACCTTGAGTCCAGTGTTGAGTGAAGCCTCTGAAGCCTTCCCTCCGCTTCTATCAATTGGCAATTGGCCAGTTGACTTAAAGAACCATCGAGTTAGTGCGCCCTTGATGCCCTTGCCGGTGAAGTACTCGCTCTTGGCCAAAAAAACCACTGGGCGCCTAGATTGCAAAGGAAGGAAAATTGAATCGGAAAACGAAAGGTGATTACTGGCAAGAATTACCGGCCCCGAGGAAGGTATGTTTTCTATGCCTCTCACCCAAGGCCTAAAAAGAACTCGAAGCAGCGGGCCCAAGACGAAAGTTTTGAGAATAAAGTAAGCCAATTCCTCGCCCCTTTCGCGCCTGCCGACTGTAAAGGTTTAGTTTACCTTTGGGCTCAGGGATACGCGAGCGAGATCTGCCGCCCCGACCACTCCTGCATCATTCACCAATTCGGCCGCAACCACTGCTAGCTCAGGCCTGAAGCCCCTAGCCGGTAGATGCCTCAAATAAGCCTCACGAATAGGCTCCAGCAACAAATCTCCTGCTGCACTGACCCCGCCACCGATAACCACAATCTGAGGGTCAAGGACTGCAGCGAGCGATGCAACTCCCTGCCCTAGCCAGTCGCCTAACTCGGCAAGGAGGCGAAGTGCCCCTGGGTCGGATTCCAAAATGGCCTGATAAACCTCTTGGCCAGTAAGTTGACCGGTAGCGGCCTGATGCTCTCGGAGCTTTGACCCATCCGGATCGCCTGAGTCAGCTAGTGCTTTGGCCGACTTCAATAGTGCAGTACCTGAACCGTAAGACTCAAGGCATCCGCTTTGCCCGCAACCGCAAGGCAGGCCATTGGGAACAAGTCTCAGGTGGCCAAGTTCTCCGGCAATGCCAAAGCCGCCGCGAAGCATTTTGCCGTCCACGATTACAGCACCGCCAACCCCAGTGCCAATCGTCAACATGACCATGTGCTGGTAGCCCTTACCAGCGCCGTATCGGTATTCGGCCCAGCCGGCAGCATTGGCGTCATTTTCAATAATTACGGGGATGCTCAATTTGGCTTCTAGACGAGCCTTAAACGGTTCGTTTCGCCAATTTATGTTTGGGGCATAAATAATGTTGGATTGCTGTGCATCAATGAACCCCGCCGCTGCGATTCCCGCACCAAGAACCTGATGGCCTTCTGAAAGCTCTTCAATCAAGCCAACCACCGCATCGACCAGAGCTTCGGCATCCTGGGCCGGTGAAGGCACCCTTGATTCCTTGATGATCTGACCTTCGGCGTCGACCAGCGCACCGGCGATTTTTGTACCACCGATATCGATGCCAATTGCGAACATGGAACCCCATTTAGAAGAATTTTTTGTACCAGCGATATTGTCTCACTGACCTCTAAAGTTTAGTCAAATCGCCAAGTAGAGTTATCGCAATAAACCCGTCAAAGGAGATGCAGTGAAGAGTTACGATGTTGCCCCGATCGTTGTCAGTGACAAGTCAGATAACATTACTGACCTGTTGGCGAACCGAGTAAAAGAGACGCCAAACCTAAACCTTTTCTCAATCGAGACTAAGCCGGGTGTCTGGGTAGATCAAACTGCCAAAGAATTTGAAAACAAAGTAATTGCTGTCGCTAAGGGATTAGTTGCTGCCGGTGTGCAGCCTGGTCAGGCAGTTGCCATAATGAGCCGAACCCGATATGAATGGGCCTTGATTGATTTTGCAATCTGGTACGCAGGTGCGGTATCAGTTCCAATTTATGAATCATCAGCACCTGCGCAAATTGAATGGATTCTGTCAGACGCAGACTGCGTTGCGCTATTCATAGAAAACGATGAGCACCAAGAGCGTTTCAATGAAATCAAGGCATCAGCACCGCTGTGTCGCCAGGTATGGAACATTGATGGCGGAGCAGTTGAACAGCTCGAAAAACTTGGAAAAGAAATCACTTCTGACGCAATCGAAGTCAGGCGCAAATCTTCAGGCCTTTACGATCTAGCCACAATTATTTACACCTCGGGAACAACCGGAAAGCCAAAAGGCTGTGAACTTCTTCACCGCGGTTTTGTTGAGTTAAGCAAGAACGCAACAATTGAGATGTCAGAAGTCGTGAACCCAAAGCACAGCACACTTTTGTTCCTGCCATTGGCCCACGTTTTTGCACGCTTTATTTCAGTACTTTGCGTGCACGGTGGCGTAAAGGTTGGTCACCAGCCTGACACCAAGAATGTAGCTCCTGCAATGCAGAGCTACAAACCACACTTCCTGCTTGCCGTTCCAAGAGTTTTCGAAAAGGTATACAACTCAGCCGAACAAAAAGCTGAAGCGGGCGGTAAAGGCAAGATCTTCCGCAAGGCGGCCTATACCGCTATCGCCTACTCAAAGGCGCTCGATACCAAGAAAGGGCCTTCACTTGGCCTCAAGATTCAGCATGGCTTATTTGACAAGCTGGTCTACAAAAAACTGCGCGCCGCAATGGGAGGCAGAGTTAAGTACGCAATCTCTGGCGGTGGCCCACTTGGTGCCCGTCTTGGACACTTCTATCGCTCAATTGGTCTAACTGTTCTTGAAGGCTATGGACTTACCGAGACAACAGCTCCGGTATCAATCGGACGCCCTGACAAACTGCGCATCGGAAAAGTTGGCCTGATGCTGCCTGGCACCGGAATTCGCATTGCTGATGACGGTGAAATCCTGCTTCGCGGAAACAACATTCTTCGTGGCTACTGGAGAAACCCAACCGCCACTGCTGCGGCATTTGACGGCGACTGGTTCAAATCAGGCGACATTGGTGAAATTGACGAAGATGGCTTCATCAGCATCACCGGCAGAAAGAAAGAATTGATCGTCACCGCTGGTGGAAAAAACGTAGCTCCAGCTGCACTGGAAGATCCACTACGCGCAAATCCACTGGTTGCTCAAGCAGTGGTTATTGGTGACCAACGTCGCTTCGTTTCAGCCCTAGTCTCATTGGATCCTGAAATGCTTCCGATTTGGCTTGGCAACAACGGCCTAAATAAAGAAATGACGCTTGCCCAGGCTTCCAAGGAACCAAAGGTAATTGCCGAAGTTCAGGTTGCCGTTGATCGAGTAAACAAGAACTTCTCGAAGGCAGAATCTATTCGCAAGTTTGTGATTATTGGCCAAGAGCTGAGTGAAGAATCAGGTCACCTGACTCCATCTCTAAAGGTAAGGCGAGAGATTGTACTTCGAGATTTCTCACCGGTTGTTGAAGAGATGTACCAGTCAGGTCCTGTTACTTCGGATATCGAAGCGCAGTAAATTACTTCATAAACCAGTCGGTGGCGCGCAAGATTTTCATAGCCGCTTTGCGCTCTTCATCTTCTAGGCGGTCTAGGTAGACCATGCCGTCTAGATGATCGCACTCGTGCTGAATTGCCTGTGCCATCAATCCTGAGCCCTTTAGTTCAACTTGATTGCCTTGCAGGTCAACACCAACCGCATGTGCGAATTCATATCGGGGTGTTTTGTGCCACAACTCCGGAACGGATAGACACCCTTCATCAAGCAAGGTGAGTTCACCGCTCAATTCAACAATTTTTGGATTGATTAGATAGCCCAGGTCGCCATTCACGTTGTAACTGAATGCCCGAAGATTTACCCCAATCTGTGGAGCAGCAACGCCAGCTCGACCTGGAAGCTGAGTGGTGTCAAGCAGATCTTGAATCAGCGAGTGCGCCTTTGCGTCAAAAACTGAAATTGGGTCGGAGACAGTTTTTAGAACCGGATCTCCGAATAATCTAATCTCGCGAACCGTCATTGCAGCCTAAACCTCAGTGCTGGAGACGACTTTAGATTGGGTTGTTTAGGGCATCAACGACTACAGCAGCAAGTTCTCTTGCAGCCTCGCGTGTTCCGCGCTTTAGGTCCTTGAACTTAATTACTGAACCGGCGGCTAGCGCTGGATCGTAAGGGATGCGAATTACGTGACGAACACGAGTCTTGAAGTGCTGCTCAATTTCATCGAGTTTCACCAACTGGGTTGCCTGGGTGGCCGTGTTCAGGGCTACGACAGAATTTCTAACCAGGTCGCCATAACCATTGGCTTCAAGCCAAGTAAGGGTCTCAGACGCTAGACGGGCTTCATCTACCGAACCACCAGAGACAATTACCAAGCCAGTGGCGCGCTGCAAAGTCGGACGCATTACAGAGTGAACAATTCCGGTACCGCAGTCGGTAAGCACGATTGAGTAGTATCGGGCTGCCATATCGGCAACTACGTTGTAGTCACCTTCGTCGAATGCTTCAGAAAGCATTGGGTCTGAGTCAGAAGCCAAAACGTCTAGACGTGTTACATCTCTAGAAACCATCGTTGAAAAATCGGTGAAACCATCGATAGCTGCGGCGCGGTTAACAACGTCACGAACTGTGAAGCGGGTTGACTTACTCACGCGCTCGGCAAGGGTTCCGCGGTCTGGGTTTGCATCAATCGCAATTACGCGGTCTTCGCGAGAAAGCGCAAGCGCCATACCAAGCAAAGTGCTGACAGTAGTCTTACCCACTCCACCCTTACGGGTAAGAACTGGAACAAATTTTGCTCCGCCTGAGACCACTGCACCAATTCGTGCATCAAGGGCCTTACGCTCGCGGACCTTAAGTGAATCTCCAAGGTTTACTGTTTTCAATGTTAAGAAATAAATAAAACGGCGGAACCCAGATTCTGGAGCCGGTCTGTTTCGTGCGCTGACATCTAGCAGTCGGTCTGCAGTTAGCATGGCAGCCGGTTCTGGTTGATCAAAAATTTCTCCGCGAAGACTGTCGCGACGAGAGTAGTTTGAGCGACGAAGTTCTGAAACCTCAGCGTCGGCAACCTGCACGAATCGAGGTTCTTCGGTGACCACATTGATTGAGGCGGTCGATGGAGTCACATCGATTGAACCGGCGTCTACGGCAATTTCAGCAAGCGAATGAGACTTCACTTCTGATTGATCCTCCGCCGGACGGGGAGCGAGAAAATCGCTGTTGCCTTCTTCAGACTTTTTGCCCCGAAACGCCACGGAAACTCCTAGATATTTAGACGCACAAAAAAGGTGCGTACGAACGAACTTCCCCAGTTTACCCGCTTAGTAGCCGGCAGTCACTTTTATTCGGTTTCCACCACAAGAATCAGGTCTCCAGCGTCCACTGCCTGTGTTTTTGATACCGCCAGCCTTCGAACTACACCAGCCACAGAGGCTGTTATCGTGGCTTCCATCTTCATGGCTTCAATCGTGGCCACAGGTTGGCCGACCTCAACGTGAGTGCCTTCTACCGTCTGCAAGGTAACCACGCCGGCAAAAGGTGCGGCCACGTGACCCAGCTTGCTTGGATCAGCTTTTTCAGCCTGAACCGTGTTGACAGTTATCTTCATGTCACGAACGTTTATTGGGCGAAGTTGACCATTCAAGGTAGCCATCAGGGTTCGGTACCCCTTGGCATCAGGAGAACCAATTGCCTCAAGCCCTACATAAATTTGCACACCGCGTGACAGTGAAACCACGTGCTCAACTCCAGGCACGAGTCCGTATAGGTAATCCACCGTGTCTATTTGATCTAGGTTTCCGTAGGTGTCCTGCGATTTTTGGAAGTCGGCAGTCGGGCCTGGGAAAAGTAGTCGATTGAGTGTTGAGCGCCTCAGCGCTGAGTCGCTGCCCTGAAGTGCAGCAAGGTCATCGGTGTTTACCGGAGTGACACCAAACTTCAAATTCTTGCCCGCAAGTACTTTGGTGCGGAACGGCTCTGGCCATCCGCCAGGTAAGTCCCCTAGTTCGCCTGCCATGAAACCAACTACAGAATCAGGAATGTCATAGTTCTGAGGATTCTCGGCAAAATCGGCTGGATCAGCATTTACTGCCACTAGATGTAATGCAAGATCACCAACAACTTTTGACGACGGAGTTACTTTTGTTGGACGACCAAGAATGGCATTTGCTGCGGCGTACATGTTTTCAACTTTTTCAAATTGATCGCCAAGGCCAAGTGCAATTGCTTGCTGTCGCAGATTCGACAATTGACCACCCGGAATCTCGTGCTTGTAGACGCGACCGGTAGGTCCAGGCAATCCAGATTCAAATGGAGCGTAGACATTCCTTACAGCTTCCCAATATGGCTCAAGTTCCGCCACAGCTGAAAGTGGGATTCCGCTGTCTTGGTTGGTGTTAGCCAATGCAGCAACCAAAGCAGAGGCCGAAGGTTGGCTGGTTGTACCTGCCATAGGCGCGGAAGCAACATCTACCGCATCGACTCCGGCATTGATAGCTGACATAAGGGTTGCAAGCTGACCGCCTGCAGTGTCGTGAGTGTGCAGATGAACTGGCAAATCAAATTTCGCTCGCAGTGCGG
>JBFYON010000089.1:0-12598 GCA_041303755.1 Micrococcales bacterium
GATGGAACTCCGGTAATTGATGTTGATCGTGGAGGCAAGATAACCTGGCACGGTCCAGGTCAACTTGTTGGGTATCCCATTATGAAATTACCCATGCCGATAGATGTAGTCGGTTATGTGAGATGGCTGGAACAGGTTCTGATCGATAGCATTCTGGAGTTTGGGCTCAAGACTGAACGAGTTGAAGGGCGAAGCGGTGTGTGGGCGCCTGTTGGAGATTCGCACGTAAAGGTCGCTGCAATAGGAATTAGGGTTGCCGAGCACACGACCATGCACGGTTTTGCATTGAACTGCAACAATTCCCTCGCCCCGTATGACACGATAATTGCATGCGGAATCACTGACGCAAAAACAAGCACCCTTACGGAGCTTCTGGGTAGAGAGATAACCCCCCAGATGGCAGCGGATGTGGTTCAGAAGCACCTAAAGCAGATTGGCAAGGTTCAGCTATGACGGCCGAAAAACCGGAGCGTAAACTTCTCAGAATTGAAGCAAGAAATAGCTCTGTACCAATCGAAAAGAAGCCCGATTGGATTAAGACAACAGCCAAAATGGGTCCGGAGTATCTTGCGATGCAAGCCCTAGTAAAAGGTGAAAATCTTCACACCGTTTGCCAGGAAGCAGGTTGTCCAAACATATTCGAATGTTGGGAAGACCGCGAAGCAACTTTCCTAATTGGCGGATCGCAATGCACACGCCGCTGCGATTTCTGTCAGATTGACACTGGCAAACCAGACGCCTTTGACGCCGATGAGCCACGCCGCGTTGGTGACTCGGTGAAGAGAATGGAACTTCGATACGCGACCGTTACTGGTGTGGCACGTGATGACCTAGAAGACGAAGGAGCTTGGCTCTACGCAGAGACAATTCGTCAAATTCACCAGCAATCTCCTGGTACAGGAGTTGAGATTTTGGTTCCTGATTTCTCAGGTAAACCAGAGCTGTTAGGGAAAGTATTCGAAGCCGCTCCCGAAGTTTTTGCCCATAATGTGGAAACAGTTCCAAGAATTTTCAAAGAAATTCGACCGGCATTTAGATACGAGCGATCCCTTGATGTGCTCACTCAGGCAAGAGACTATGGCTTGGTCACCAAATCCAACCTCATTCTAGGAATGGGTGAAACTCGCGAAGAAATATCTCAAGCCATGCAAGATCTTTTTGACGCAGGAACAGACATTCTGACAATTACGCAATACCTGCGTCCAACGCCAAAGCATCACCCAGTGACTCGTTGGGTAAAACCAACCGAATTTGCGGAAATGGCCGAAGAAGCAACGGAGATTGGTTTCTTAGGTGTTCTTTCCGGACCATTGGTGAGAAGCTCCTACAGGGCTGGCCGCTTATGGGCTCAGACCATGGGCAAAAAGGGTCACGAGATTCCAGATCACCTGCAACACCTGGCTACAGCCGCGGCACGCGAAGGCTTTGGTCAGGCGGTTCACTAGTTTCTAAACGATAGGCTTGCCAAATGGCTAAAGACAAAGCAAATAAAGTTCAAAAGAGAAAAGCACCTCGTGGTCAGGGCCAACTAGCCCAAATGTGGACCGTCTACAAAATGACGGCTAAGCAAGATAAGACCTCTCTGCTTTGGGCAGGTCTCGCATTCTCGCTCACACTGCTCTTTTTTGTGTTCCTTAGTTTCTCTCTGTTCCCCGGCAATGTCCTCAACTTGGTTATCTTCATTGTCTTAGGCCTAATGTCTGCCATAGTGGCCGCGATGATCGTAATGGGCCGTAAGGCAGAACGAGCTGCGTACTCCAGAATTGCAGGACAGATGGGCGCTGTTGGCGCCGTTCTTGGAAGCATTCGCAAAGGCTGGAGATCAGCAGAGATGCCGGTAGCAGTGAATCCAAGATCTCAGGATGCCGTCTATCGAGCAATTGGGCCAGGTGGAGTAATCCTTATTGGTGAGGGAAACCGAGGCCGAGTAAAGGTATTACTAGAAGACGAACGTCGTAAAGTCAGCCGAGTTGCTCCGGGTGCACACATCGAGTTCATCTATGTGACTGGAGACCAAGAGGCAACCCAACTCCCAGACCTTTCAAAAACTCTCTACAAGATGAAGAAAAACTTAAACCGATCAGAAATCAGCGTGGTAGCTAAGCGCCTTGAGTCTTTGGGTATGAACATTCCAATTCCTAAGGGAATCGATCCATCCAGACTTGGCAAGATGAGGCGCGGCTAACGCAGAACCAGGATTGTCTTTGCGGCTTTGTCGTGAAGTCCCCTGTTGTCGGCATCCCAAATAACTGCAGGAATCACAAGCAGAATAAGCAGGATTCGAACGAGCGAAGGAACTAGCCCTACATAGGTTCCATCGAGCTTTAGCACTCGAAGGCCCATAATCCGATGCCCAAAACTACTTCCTGAAGTGGCCACGAGAAGCCATTGCTGAATCATGAAAAACCCAAGAGTTAAAGCGTTATCAGAGTTGAAAAAGGCGCTGGAGACCAGCAGAGACAAAGCCCAGTCAATGGCGAGGGCCAGCACTCGCCTTCCAACCTTGGCTAGTGATCCGGTTCCCTGGGCGGGTAGACCAAGCCTTTTTCCAGCCCAATTATTAGGAGTATCTGTCATGTTTAGAGCCTAAGCGAAAGGTTTTACATGGCTGAAACATTAAACAAACAAACTCGACTCACGGGTCTGGGTAAACTTCAATGGATGGCTTAAAGACGCGCCAGGCTCCCCAATTCACCTTCGAAGGGAAAATCTCTATGTTCAAGACCGCCTCTGAGGTTGTCAAGTACATCAAGGACAACGACGTAAAGTTCCTTGATGTTCGCTTCACAGACCTACCTGGTGTGCAACAGCACTTCAACCTTCCAGCTTCAATGATTGACGAGCAGTTCTTTGTGGACGGTCAATTATTCGATGGTTCATCGATCCGCGGCTTTGCCTCAATCAACGAATCAGACATGCAGTTGATCCCAGATGTGACCACTGCCTATCTTGACGCATTCCGCGCACAAAAGACTCTTTGCATGGTTTTTGATGTTTACAACCCACGCAACGGTGAGATCTACGGTCGTGACCCACGCCAGACCGCGAAGAAGGCACAGGCTTACCTGGCTACCACCGGAATTGCAGATACCGCATTCTTTGCTCCAGAAGCTGAATTCTTCATCTTCGATGACGTTCGCTACGAATACAAGCAGAACGGTTCAATGCACTTCATCGATTCAGACGAAGCTGCTTGGAACTCAGGTCGCGAAGAAATTGGCGGAAACCTAGCCAACAAGACTCCTTATAAGGGTGGCTACTTCCCAGTAACACCAACCGATAAGCACGCTGACATGCGCGACGACATCGTGACCGAATTGCTAGCAGTTGGTCTTGAAGTAGAGCGCAGTCACCACGAGGTTGGAACCGCTGGTCAGGGTGAAATCAACTACAAGTTCGACACTCTTCTTTCATCTGCAGATGACATTCTGAAGTTCAAGTACATCGTCAAGAACGTTGCTGAGCGTTGGGGCAAGACTGCTACCTTCATGCCAAAGCCGCTATTCGGTGACAATGGTTCAGGAATGCACGTTCACATGTCATTGTGGAAAGAGGGCAAGCCTTTGTTCTACGACGAATCAGGCTACGGCGGTCTTTCAGACATCGCGCGTTGGTACATCGGTGGAATTTTGAAGCACGCTCCGTCGCTTCTCGCATTCACCAACCCAACCGTCAACAGCTACCACCGTCTAGTTCCAGGTTTCGAAGCTCCGGTAAACCTTGTTTACTCAGCTGGTAACCGTTCGGCTGCTATCCGCATCCCAATGACTGGAACAAACCCTAAGGCAAAGCGTATTGAGTTCCGTGCGCCAGATGCTTCTTCTAACCCATACCTAGCTTTCGCAGCAATGCTGATGGCTGGTCTTGACGGAATCAAGAACCGCATCGAGCCACACGAACCGGTTGACAAGGACCTATACGAATTGCCACCAGAGGAAGCAAAACTTATTCCTCAGGTTCCTGGCAACCTAGAAGACGTTCTAAAGGCACTTGAGGCCGACCACGACTACCTACTGCAGGGAGACGTGTTCACCAAGGACCTAATCGAAAACTGGATTGACTACAAGCGCGAGAAGGAAATTAAGCCTCTAGCACTTCGTCCTCACCCATACGAGTTCGAGCTTTACTACGGCGTATAAATAAGTCGTAGAAAAAGGACCTCACCGCAAGGTGGGGTCCTTTTTTATTGCCGATGTTTATTCGTAGCGGTTGTCATCGGTGTTGCCGTAAAAAAGACGCTCATAAACGCTACGAGCACGCCTGGTGAATGCCAGATAATCATCTTCAAGCTGAGTTGCGCTGCCTCGTGGGTACTCCAAGATGCGAGCCATTCCAGCAAGTTGACGCCGATCAGTTGGTATGACATCGCTGCGCTTATTTGCCCATAGCACGCTAGCCGAACGCAACCTTGAGGCTAATAGCCATGCCTCACTTAGAACGCGGGCATCGTGTTCAGCAATCAGATTCTCAGCGACCATTGCATCAAGTGCCTCGAGGGTCTTTGGTGTTCTAATTGCAGGATGTTCATTGCCGTGCTGCATCTGGAACAATTGCACCAACCACTCAACGTCGCTGAGTGAACCTCGGCCGAGTTTTAGGTGGCGTTTCGGATCTGCACCCAAAGGCAGACGTTCAGTTTCTACCCTGGCTTTTATTCGCCTGATTTCTGTAACCGCAGATTCAGCCATCTGTTCCGGATACCGATACTTGTTAATCAAATCAAGAAACTCTGATTGCAGCTGAGGGCTACCGGCAATTGGTCTTGCTCTCAACAGGGCCTGCGCCTCCCAAGTGTCAGACCAGCGCTCATAGTAGGCGGCATAGGACTCGATAGACCTGGCCACCGGACCGTTTTTACCCTCCGGTCGTAAATCAAGATCCAACTCAAATTCCAGGACTTGATCAGCTGTCAGTCTTCGCAGTTCGGAGATTATTCTTTCTGCAACTTTTTGAGCGATTTCAGGAGCAGCTCCCGGTCTGGTCTTATAGACACACATCACATCTGCGTCCGAGCCAAACCCTAATTCCTCACCACCAAAACGGCCCATGGCAATAATTCCAAAATCAAGAACATCGGCCACATCCCCACTGTGAATGTCAGAACCATCAAGTTCCGTCGCTACCGCTAGCATCGCTCGAAGGTAGTTGGCGGTCAAATCACTTAGCCCCTGCGATACCTGCCCAATTGTTAGGTCTCCAAGAACCGCACCCATGGCAATTCTCAAAGTTTCACGGCGCCGTATGTTTCGAATTGAATTTGCTGCTGAATCAACAACTTCGTGACGTGAAATAACAGCATCAAACTCAGTTGCCAACTCGGATTCCGTCATAGGAATCAGATCCTCGGATCGCTCGAACCAGGCCGCCGCCTCTGGGATGCGTTCAAAAAGACTGGTAGCAAGTCGACTATTTGAAAGAACTTGAGTCATTCGCTCTGCGGCTCCACTTGAATCTCGAAGCATGCGGAGGTACCAGTGCGATTCACCAAGGTCTTCACTCAAACGCCTAAAGGCAAGCAGCGCCGAATCAGGATCCGAACCTTCTGCGAACCATTGCAATAGAACAGGAAGCAGTTGTTTCTGGATAACGGCACGTCTGGATAGGCCTGAAGTGAGCGCTGTGATGTGATCTAGTGCGCCCTTAGGATCGTCAAATCCAATCGCATGCAGACGATCCCTGACCTGGTCTGTGCTTAGCGAAAGACTGTCATCTCCAAGTTTGGAGACGGCAGATAACAGCGGCCTATAAAAGATTCTTTGATGTAGCGCTCGAACATCAACTTTGACGCTCTCCCATTTTTCAATGAGGCCCTCAGCAGTGATTTTTAGATCAACCGTCCTAGCCAACGCTCGGCGCTTTGAATCAGAAGTTGGCATCAAGTGTGTACGGCGCATGTCAGACATTTGGATTCGGTGCTCGAGCAGCCTAAGGAATCTATAGTGCGAAGCAAATTCACTTGCCTCGCTACGGCCAATGTAACCGCCCTGGGAAAGCGCATGGATTGCACCGATGGTGTCTCGTTGATGAATCGTGTCATCAGTGCGACCGTGGACCAGCTGCAAGAGCTGCACGGTAAATTCAATATCGCGAAGGCCACCCGGACCAAGTTTGAGCTGTAAGTCAATTTCGTTGGCTGGAATGAACTCGGTTACCCGCTCTCGCATGCGTTGAACAGATTCCACAAAATTTTCACGGGTTGCTGAGGACCAGACTTTGGGAGCCAAAGCTTCCACGTAGCGTTGACCCAGTTCAAGATCCCCGGCCAACGGCCTTGCCTTCAGCAGAGCTTGGAACTCCCAGCTTTGGGCCCAGCGATCGTAATAGGCAACATGTGATTCAAGAGTTCGAACAAGCGCTCCTGATTTGCCCTCTGGACGAAGATTTGGATCAACTTGCCAGAGCATTGGCTCACTTGCCGTGCCATCCATAGCGCGCATCATTCGAGTGGCGAGTTTTGTTGCAATCTCTACCGCTCGTTGCGAATCCAGGTCTGGCGAAGACGAGTCGGCAACATAAATAACGTCGACATCCGAAATGTAGTTGAGTTCACGGGCTCCACATTTACCCATCGCAATGACGGAGAGTCTTGTTGCCGAGACTTCACTTTCTGCAAATACTCCGTGCTCAGTGCTGTGGATCAACTCGGCTCGAGCAATCAATAAACCGGCCTCTATTGCTCCAGCAGCTATGTCGGCAAGTGCAGCAGCGATTGATGGTTGGCCGGCTTGGGCATCGGGTTGATTTAAATCAAAGACGGCAATTTTCAATAATTCTCTTCGGTACGCAACGCGAAGCGCATTCCACACGGCAGCCAATTCAAAACCTGGCGTCAATAGCGTTTTGACACTACTTACCAATGCATCATTAAATTCTTTTTGAGAGGGCAGATTTATTGGTTTATCAAAGATTTCCAGTTGCTGGGGATGACGCATTAGATAGTCTGTGAGCGCCGTGGATGCGCCCAACAGCGTGCAAAGCCTGCGCGCCGAATCGTCTTTTTTGAGCAGAGCCTTAATTTTTGCCGGCTGTGCTGTAGCTAGATTCAATAGAGAAACTAGTGCTTGATCCGGGTCCGCTGCCACACCCAGCGCTGCAAGTGCAGAGCGGCCTGAATCTCCTACTAATTTCACTAATTCATCGAGCTTGCCGATTGTTCCGGTGAGGTCAACGAATCCAAAGCGCGCAAGTTCAGATAAACCCAGCGAACGATCGTTGGCCATTCTTGCCACTACCTAATGAAGTACCTAAGACTAAAGAGTCTCTAGGTTTTGCTTTAGCTCAAACGGAGTCACTTGCGCTCGGTAATCGCTCCACTCACGTCGCTTATTTGCCAGCACATAAGAGAAAACCTCTTCTCCTAGAGTCTCTGCAACAAGTTCTGACTCTTCAAGTTTGCGAATCGCATGGTCAAGGCTTTGTGGCAAAGGTTGAATACCCATTGCGCGACGTTCAGCATCGTTCAAAGACCAGACGTTGTCTTCTGTTTCTGCAGGCAGCGGATACTCTTCTTCGATGCCCTTCAAGCCCGCATTCAAAAGAAGCGCATAAGCCAAGTAAGGGTTTGCAGCGGAATCGATTGCGCGGTACTCGATTCGAGATGAATTTCCCTTGTCTGGCTTGTACAGCGGAACACGAATGAGTGCCGACCGGTTGTTGTGGCCCCAGCATACGAAGCTCGGAGCCTCGCCGCCTCCCCAAAGGCGTTTGTATGAATTTACGTATTGATTAGTCACCGCAGTGATTTCAGGTGCGTGTCTTAGCAGACCGGCGATGAAATGTTTTGCTGTTTTAGATAGGTGATATTGAGAACTTGGGTCGAAGAATGCGTTGGTGTCTCCTTCAAAAAGCGACATGTGGGTGTGCATTCCAGAGCCTGGGTGTTGAGTAAACGGCTTTGGCATGAAGGTTGCATAGACGCCTTGTTCAATTGCTACTTCTTTAATGACCGTACGGAAAGTCATGATGTTGTCTGCCATTGTCAAAGCATCGGCATAACGCAGGTCGATCTCGTTCTGGCCCGGCCCGCCTTCGTGGTGGCTGAACTCAACCGAGATACCTAATTGCTCAAGCATTGAAACTGCGCGGCGACGGAAATCGTGTGCGGTTCCACCAGGAACGTTATCGAAGTAGCCGGCGTTGTCTACTGGAACTGGCTCGCCATTAGCATCCAGTTGAGTTGACTTAAGTAGGTAGAACTCGATCTCCGGGTGAATGTAGAAAGAGAATCCACGATCGGAAGCCTTGGCCAAGGCGCGACGAAGAACGTTTCTTGGATCTGCGGCTGCCGGTTGGCCATCTGGAGTTTGAATATCACAGAACATGCGGGCAGTTGGGTCTATCTCCCCACGCCATGGCAAGATCTGGAAGGTAGTTGGGTCTGGCTGAGCAAGCATGTCAGCTTCGTAGGTTCGAGCCAGGCCCTCGATTGCAGAGCCATCAAAGCCCAAACCCTCGGCAAAAGCGCCCTCAACCTCGGCTGGCGCGATAGCCACAGACTTCAAGGTGCCGGCCACATCGGTGAACCAAAGGCGAACGAACTTTACGCCGCGCTCCTCAATTGTCCTTAGTACGAAATCGCGCTGTCTTTCCATCGGGAAAACCTCTCTCTTGCTCCTACTAGGCTAATGGTTATGCCGAAAGTTCGCCTAGCACTGGCTCAAACCAACCCAATCGTTGGTGACATCGGCGCAAACACCGATGATGCCTTCGCAACGGTAGAAACAGCAGCCAAAAACGGTGCAAATTTGGTGCTTTTCGGCGAGATGGCAATTACCGGTTATCCGATTGAAGATCTTGCGGCTCGCGAATCTTTTGTCACCGCAGCGGCTGACGCCGTAAATCAGTTGGCAACTCGTCTTGAGCAGGCAGGTTTGGGCGATACAGCTGTAGTGATTGGTCATCCCGCGCTTGCTAAGCAGCGAGAATCCCACAATTGGGCCCTGGCGCAGAACTGTGCATCGGTCCTGTTAGGCGGAAAGGTCATTGGCAGTTACACCAAGCACCACCTGCCTAACTATTCAGTCTTTGATGAGTATCGAATTTTTGTGCCCGGCAATGAACTATTGAGCTTTGATTTCAAGGGGCTGAAGTTCTCGACCCTAATTTGCGAGGACATCTGGCAAACCGGTGGTCCGGTAGCCCAGCTTGCAAAGAGCAACACCGATGTCGTTCTGGTGCTGAACGGTTCACCATTTGAAATTGACAAGGACGACCGTCGCCAAGCGCTGGTCCGCGAGTTAGCGGTTAACAATAATGCTGCTGTTGCCTACGTTAACTTGGTTGGTGGACAAGATGACCTAGTCTTTGACGGCGATTCACTACTCGTGGACGCCAGTGGAGAACTGATTGGTCGAGCTAAGCAATTTGAGTCCGACTTGGTTTATTTTGAAGTCAAAACAAGA
Source organism: Micrococcales bacterium (assembly GCA_041303755.1). Taxonomy (GTDB): domain Bacteria; phylum Actinomycetota; class Actinomycetes; order Actinomycetales; family Microbacteriaceae; genus Rhodoluna. Next base: position 9,402 of record JBFYON010000089.1, read on the forward strand.
AACGAAATATCCATGGTGGGCGCACCAAGAGTCACTAAGACTGACGATAGTGAACAAATTTGGAACGCTTTAGTCTTGGGCCTTCGAGATTATGTCGAGAAGAACGGATTCAAATCTGTAGTGCTTGGCATCAGCGGCGGTATTGACTCGGCTGTTTGTGCAGCACTTGCCGCAGATGCCATCGGTGCAAAGCGAGTGTTTGGCGTAGCCATGCCAAGCAAGTATTCTTCTGCACACTCAAGGAGCGATGCAGATGATTTGGCCGAACGAATTGGCTTGAACTTTAGAACAGAGTCAATTGAGTCAATGGTGGGCGTATTTGAAACACAGCTCGGCCTAACTGGCGTCGCCTCTGAAAATCTTCAAGCAAGAATGCGTGGGGTGATTCTGATGGGTTTGAGCAACGCAGAAGGGCACCTAACCTTAACAACCGGCAATAAGACCGAGCTTGCTGTGGGTTACAGCACAATTTATGGTGACTCTGTTGGCGGCTTTGCCCCAATCAAAGATGTTGAGAAAACCTTAGTTTGGAAGCTGGCGAAGTGGCGCAATGAACATGCTGTTGCAATTGGTCAGACTCCCCCGATTCCTGAGAATTCCATTAGCAAACCACCTTCAGCAGAACTCAGACCTGATCAGGTAGACCAGGACAGTCTTCCTGAATATGAATTACTTGATCAATTACTGGATGCATATGTTGAACGGCGTCTTGGCCGCGCTGAGATTATTGCACTGGGCTTTGATGCCGCTGTGGTTGACCGCATCATTAGTTTGGTTGATCGAGCTGAATGGAAACGACGTCAGGGCGCCATTGGGCCAAAAATCACGGGCATGGCATTTGGCCGTGACCGCAGGCTTCCAATCACTAATCATTCAAAATAGATAAAGTTTAGAAAAAGGAGCACCTAATGGCAGCAGACAAACTCATCTCCAGCGGCGGACCGTGGGAGTCAGTAATCGGGTATTCTCGCGCAACCGTGGCCGGTGAGTATGTGCACGTCTCGGGCTCAACAGCTACAGTTGGTGGCGAACTGCTGCACAAGGGCGATGCCTACGGTCAAACCATAACTACCCTGAAGGAAGTTATCGCAAAGGCTTTAGCGCAGGTGGACTACAGCCTTGAAGACGTTGTAAGAAGTCGCGTTTACTTAGCCAATGCTGAAGACATGGATGCTGTAGGCAAGGCACACGGGGAAGTTTTTGGAGAGATTCGTCCTGCGGCAACGATGTTGGCCGGAATTCAATTCATCAACAAAGACATGTTGGTTGAAATTGAAGTAGATGCTTGGAAGCGTGCCAAGTAAATGGAATTAACGCCAAAACTAGTTAGAACTGCCCATCTAAAAGAATTTAAGCAAGCTGGCCGCAAGTTCAGCTGCCTGACCAGCTATGACCACATGACGGCAGGCATCTTTGATGAAGCAGGAATTGACGTCTTGCTTGTTGGTGACTCGGCTGCTGATAACTCTTTGGGCTATTCGAGCACGTTACCTGTAACGGTGGATGAAATGATTTCATTTGGCCGCGCTGTCGCATCTGCGGCGAAACGGGCACTGGTTGTAATTGACATGCCTTTTGGCTCTTACGAAACCGGACCCCAAGACGCACTTGCAAACGCAATCAAGCTCATGAAGACTACGGGAGCTGCCGCAGTAAAGCTTGAGGGTGGCGAAAGAAGCGCTAGTCAAATAAAGACGATCGTCGAGGCAGGAATTCCTGTCATGGGCCACATTGGTTTCACTCCACAAAGCGTTAACGCTCTAGGCGGCTTCCGTGTTCAGGGTCGTGGCGATGGAGCGGAACAGTTGCTTGCCGATGCAAAGGCTGTTGAGGCTGCCGGAGCGTTTGCTGTTGTTTTGGAGATGGTCCCTGCGGCTATCGCTGCACAGGTAAGTAAAGAACTTTCAATACCCACTATTGGTATTGGGGCTGGCCCAGATACCGACGGGCAAATTTTGGTGTGGACTGACTTTGCCGGACTTACCGGTCAAAAGCCACGAAAGTTTGTTAAGCGGTACGCAAGCATTCGAGAAACTTTGTTGGATAGCGCAAAACTATACGCCAAAGAAGTTGGAGAAGGTATATTTCCCACTCACGAACATTCATTTGAAAACTAGTTGGGCGATTGGTCTTTTTCGTCTTCTTCGGCCCGCCAAGCTGCGGCCCTAGCAGCAATAATCTCTGGTGCCTTAGCGGCTTCTTCTCTTGACTTGAATGGCCCTAGCCGGTGCAAGGCAAGGGACTGCGGGCCAACTTCTACTTGCCCGGTTTGGCTGTTAAACCAAAATTCAACGCTTTGTTCTTGCATAGACTGAACTCTATGCCACGCGACTCAAAAACGGGATACCTTACTCAAGGAAAATTAAGCCCAACAAGATTTGTGCCCGACTCAATCATTCGTCCTGAATACGTTGGCAAAGCAGCCCCCTCAAAAAACACCAAAGGTGATGTGCGCACCCGCGACGAGATTGAGAAGATAAGGGCAGCCGGAAAGATTGCGGCCCAGGCAATTGAGCTGGTAGGACAAAATGCAAAGCCCGGCGTCACGACCGATGAACTTGATCGGATTGGTCACGAATTTCTAATCTCAAATGGCGCCTACCCTTCAACGCTGGGTTATCGAAGTTACCCAAAATCACTGTGCTCCTCAGTCAATGAGGTGATTTGTCACGGCATTCCAGACGACACAGTTCTCAAAGAGGGTGACATTGTCAATATCGACATAACGGCCTTCAAAGATGGCTTTCACGGAGACAGCAACCAGACTTTTATGGTCGGCGACGTGTCTGAAGAAGTCCGACTGCTAGTAGAACGTACCCGCGAGGCCATGATGCGTGGAATCAATGCAGCCCTTCCTGGTCGAGAAATTAACATCATTGGAAGAGCCATCGAGGCGTATGCAAAGAGATTCAATTACGGAGTGGTCCGAGATTTCACGGGTCACGGCATTGGCGAATCTTTCCACTCAGGCTTGATTATTCCGCACTACGATTCTGCTCCCCTTTACAACGATGAAATTAAAGTCGGAATGGTCTTCACAATTGAACCGATGCTCACTCTAGGAACCTATGAATGGGACATGTGGCCAGACAACTGGACAGTGCTAACAAAAGACAAAAGTCTCACAGCACAGTTCGAACACACCATTGCCATAACTGAGAATGGCCCGGAAATATTGACTCTGGCATAGGAAAATA
>JBFYON010000090.1:0-5815 GCA_041303755.1 Micrococcales bacterium
TCTGCAACTTTGAAATCAAATGCGGTGATGGTCTTTGACATTTGGCTTACGCTTTCTGCTGGATGAGGTTTAGAACCTCGTCACGAATCTGGGTCATCTTGGCTTCGGATGAAGCTTCGACATTTAAACGCAGTAGCGGTTCGGTGTTCGAAGCACGAACGTTGAACCACCACCATGAACCAGCTTCGGCAGGCTTGCCTTTTGCTGTGATGCCATCGAACTCGTCAAAGCTGGCACGGTCCGCAAAAGCAGACTGTACGCGGGCTTTGGCTGCCGCGACATCTGAGACGGTCGAGTTGATTTCGCCGCTCAAGAAATAAGGATTGTACTTTTTTGCAAATACCGAAAGAGGCTGATCTTGCGACCCATACTCTGCCAACACGTGCATGGCCGCCAACATTCCATTATCGGCACCCCAAAAATCACGGAAATAGTAGTGAGCCGAGTGCTCTCCCCCAAAAATGGCATTGGTTGCAGCCATTTGATCCTTGATAAGTGAATGGCCAACCCTGGTCTTCACCGGCTGGGCACCATCGGCAATAATCACCTCTTCGACCACACGCGAGGTCAAAAGATTATGCAAAATTGTGATCGGTGCTCCCGGGTTGTTGCGCTTCTCTCTGGCAATCTCACGGTGCGCAACAATCGCTGCTACCGCCGATGGAGTGACCGGCTGGCCCTTCTCATCAATTACAAAGCATCTGTCCGCATCTCCATCAAAAGCCAAACCGATGTCAGCACCGTGTTCAAGAACTGCCTGCTGCAAATCAACTAGGTTCTTAGGGTCTAACGGGTTGGCTTCGTGGTTTGGGAAAGAACCATCGAGCTCAAAGTACATTGGGATAATTTCAAGTGGCAGCGGAGGCAAGTCGCTTGCGCGGCCGAGAACCGCTGGCACGGTCATTCCGCCCATGCCGTTAGCCGCGTCAACGACAATCTTTAGCGGACGGATGGCAGACAAATCTACAAGCTCGCGTAGGTAGCTGGCGTACTGAGTCAAAATATCCAGCTCACGGAAACTGCCGGTGGTTTCAACTTGAGTGATGCCCAATTCAAGATATGCCTTCGCTCGTTCGCGAATTGAGGACAATCCTGTGTCCATACTGATGCCACGTGCGCCCGCTCTAGAAAACTTGATTCCGTTATACGCTGCAGGATTGTGGCTTGCTGTAAACATGGCAGCCGGTGCTCTTAGAATTCCTGATGCAAAGTAGCTTTCGTCTGTTGAGCAAAGCCCAATTGAAACTACATTTGCTCCGCGAGCTTGTGCGCCTTGCGCAAATGCGTCGGCAAACTCCGGAGAGGAGTCACGCATGTCGTACCCCAGCACAACATCTTGCCCAGCGGCGCCGAGTTCATCTACAAAGCCGGCAGCTAAAGCTGAAACTATTTCTGTGGTCAGGGTTTTACCAACCAAACCACGCACGTCGTAGGTCTTTACGATCGCGTCCCAATCAATATTCATTGACCCAAGTTTACCAAGGGCAAACCAAGCGGCTAGGTCAATACACTGGAGCCATGGCCGAATCAGCTAAACAAAATGGTGTCAACAGAGACCGACACGGACGCGGTATTCGCCAACCGCTGCTGAGCAATCTGCTCCGAAATAGCGGCAGGCACGGTAGTTTCGAGCAAATCGTTTCTGGTACCTGCGATTACCTAATCAATGCTTGGCCAGAAGAATTGGCCGAGCTCAGTTGGGAGGTGCTTGATGCGCCCACTATCAAGCCCGAATCAAAGAACGTCAGGCGCTGGGCCGTTAAAAGAGATCAAATGACAATCGTGATTTACCGACTGCCAATTGAGAGGCTGGGTCATCATCGCCGCGTTGATCCGCTGCACGAGCGGATGCACATCGAGGAAAATGTTTTTGCAGCAGTTGGACACCTCATTGGTAAGGATCCTTGGGACCTAGTTCCGGAACGCTACAGGGACTAGCGCTACCTAACGTTTACAGCTATTTTTCCGCCAGCATTTTTCTGATCCAGCACCGATAAATTCGCAACCGTTCCATCAATGTCTGTAATTAGGTTTGCGTACACCGGCTCTTGGCTGGATTGGAATGTGTAAGTGGAATTAGGTGCCACAGTCAGGACCGAAATTTTTCCGGTTGCTTCGTTGTAGATGCAAAGTTTTGAAATGCCAGCGGCTGGAATAGTTAGTTTTCTTTCGCCAGTAAATTTATCTGCCGCAGGAATCCAGGTGAAATCTGGTGCGGAAGACGAAGTCACTCTTGGCAGCCTTACCGAAGATTGGATTTCCACGTCGGCGCTCACCACAGCCACATAGTTGCCGTCTTTGAGTCCAGGAATTTCAATATCCATTACAGATCCAGGGTTCACTGTTTCTCTGACTACGGTGCCAAAAGTTTCTGCCGTCTCACTAAGAACTTGCACCGTCACGGTTGCTGCTTGTTGACCGGGAACAAAGACTCTTAGTGCCGGCACGAGATCTTGAAAATCAGGGTTAGCGGCTCGGAGCCTGTCAGCTATTTTCGTGCCGCGAATAAACATACCCGGCACAACCTGCTGAGTAGAGGCAGTTGGTGATGGTGAAACATAATCAACTCCGCCAGCCGTCAGACCGCGAACAGTTCGCTGTTGAATCCAGGCGGCTACCGCCCCGCCCTTTGCAGAAACGTGAGTCATAAAGCTCTTAGTTTTAGGCACGATTCCCGAAAGCGGCACAACGGTGGTCTTGCCAGCGACAACGGCTATTCCGTTGAGCCCTGGTGCATCAACTGAACCAGCCTCCGAGAAGATTTGAAGACTAACGGTTGAATCAACCTGCGAAGTGTTTCTAAGAATCAGTAGCGCCTCGCGCCCCGTAGTGGTGGCGCCACCCAAAAGCCAAACATCATTCGATGGCAACTGGCAGTTTGTGGCCGCTAGTCCTTGCAGAGTTGCGCCGGAAGCATTTTGGTACTGGCTGGCATTCAATAGAGCCGAACCTTGCTCGACCAAAGCAGAGCTTGATGACACGCTGAAAACGCCATCGCCGGTCTCAAGACTTGCCGCGGTTCCGCCGTTGAACTGACTTGCATAAGAAACGTCACCTACCGGCTCAAAGTTACCCAGAGTGGTGCCAGCGGCTCCTCCGGCTTTGAACAGTGCGCCGGGGCAAACCAGCTGCAAGTCTCTTGCCTTAACATCAAATGCTGCAGCTTCGGGAACGGTGCCGATTCTCAACTCGAAACTTGGTGTTAATAATGTTCCACCAACCAACGATGCAAGAACGATGATCAAGATTGCAATTTTTTTAATCATTGATTTTCTTCACCCGCCTCAACAAAAATTTGGCTATCGCCGGTTACTCTTCTGCGCTGATTCGTGCTTGGGATAGCAAGCAGCACGAAACCAAGCAACACCGATAACTGGACAACTTTTGTAATTGACCAAGGCGAATCGAATTTGATTCCTGCATTCAAAAGATCTTGATTCGGTGAACGCACTCGCCAAAGCCTTCCAGAATCTGTGGCACCTACCGATTCAAGTTCCTTCACGGAATCAAGTGATATTCCAAGCTGTGCTGCAATTGCAGATTTTTGGTCTGGAACTAAGACATAGCCGATTCCCGCGGCATCGATTGCCGACTGTAATTCAGCTCCGTTGGCCGAGGCAAGATCTGCAACCAGCTGCGCAATTTGGTTGTACTCAATTTCTCTGTCGCGCTTAATTTCGGAAAGCGCGAACCGGTAACTCAGGCTCACGTCTTCAAGCTGAACACCGTCTCCTGAAACCACTTCTGCACCAAAGGCTATTGATCCATCGGAATTCAATTCCGGATTCACTACGAGCATTTTTAGCCCACTGCCCTGTTTGGCTTCGGCGGCAACGATTGATGGCACTACTCGGCCATCGGTGTATTTCAATTGCGGGTTCAGAGTTGCGGCTAGAAAAACTGCTGGAGCCAGAGTTAGCAGCGCTAGAGCAGCACCAACCACCCGGCGCGCAGATGAGCGCGTAATTGAGTTCAGGCCTAGAGCAAATAAGACGGCAACTAAGAGCCCAAAGATTGAGAGCAAGACCGCTGGAGAACCGTTGACGTAATCAGTTGACCTGGAGGTAGAGCCCACACCAACAGCCGCGAAAGAGAGGCTGCTGACCAACCAGGCCAGAGCAACAGCGGCTATTGCTCCAACCCAGAGCACGAAAGCAACACCCCAGCGTTTGCCAACGAGCGCAAGCAGTGCGATCAGCAAAACAGGCACCACTAGCCAATTAGAGAACTGTTGAACGACCGGGAGGCTCGGGCCAAATTGTTCGCCGCCAAGCATTAGCTGCCAGACCGGAAGCTGCGCACTCTGCTGCGGAAGACCTGGGTCTGCAAGTAGTGCGAAAGGTTTGAATATTCCAACTAGGTAGTAAAGAACGGTTGGCCCAAATACTGCTGCCGTCGGCAGAGGAATCCAAATCAGGAATCCAATCTTTCTAAGTCGGCCAAAAATGACCAAGCCTAGAGCGACTAACAACAAAGGGGCCGCGTTTGGCGAACTTGCTGAGACCACGAATAAGAGCAACCCCGATAGCGCCACCCAAGACCAGGTTTGAGTTGAGAAGTTAGCCTTACCAATACCGGCTGCACGTGCGACCGCAAAAACCAACCATGGCAAAGTTATTTGAGCAATAACAGCTGGAATACGTGCCTCTTGTTGCGCGAACAAAAGAGATGGCCACAGTGCAAATACCAAGGCTGCCGAATTTCTAACAAAGCTTGAGTCGCTGAACATTGCTGTAACGCGCCAGGCGCCAGCAAAGGCCAACGATTTTGAAATCAGCAACAAGATTGACAGCGAAAGAGAAGGTGCCCAGAACGTCAAAGAGCCAATTGCTGTTAGCACCCAAACAAACGGATCGCTTGGTCCAAAGTAGCCAAGTCCAATCGGCTGGTAACTAGCACCCGCTCTTGAGAAAAGGGTTAACCAAGAATCGCTAAGCGGAAGTAGCCCACCACCAATGGCAGCATTGCCTAAGGGCCAGAACACGAAACTAATTGCAGCCAAAGCCACTGAAATCCAAATTGCTCCTGAAGCGACGAAACCATTTGAACTGTTTGTCTCTTCGACCTCAAAGTCACCGCGGGCAAACGCTGCCAACGTTGCTTCACTTTGTTCTAGTTCAAGTTGCGCTCGATTTGAATTTCTAACCTGTGGCCAGGTTGCTCTTAGGGATCGGAGTTTTGAAAATTTGACGGTGCTGGTTTTAGCAATGAGGGCACGGCTTGATAGTCGTCTTCCAACTGTAAAGAAGCCCCAGAGTGCAGCGCTGATCTCGGACCAAATCCGATCCGGGCGCTTGGCGGTAAGGCGACCGATGGCTCTGAGCAGTCCAATTATTGGCAGCATTGCCCAGAAGAGAATTGCCACCGGCAACGGTGCGAATGCCAAGCGAAGGTGAATGGCACTTCGCCTCAGTGCCGCCTTGGGTGAGGTGTCTAGCCAGCGACGAGGTCTCTTTCCTTTCATGGAAAGCGAAGCGTGTGCAACTTTGGCTTGCGGCACGACTATGACACGATAACCGGCCATACGTGCCCTGATTGAGAAATCAAAGTCGGCAGCCAATTCAGGCGCCGCAGGATTAAACCCATTTAGCTGCTTGAGTAAATCAAAACGAATAAGCGCCGCAGCCGTTCCAACTGCAAGAACGTCATCGGAGTCATCATGTTGCGATTGATCAAGTTCTCCAGAAACGAATGAGAATAAATCTCCCATGGGGGTCAAGCTAAGGCCCAATTGACTGACCACTCTGGAATCATGCCAATCAAGAAGTTTTGGTCCGGCTATCGCGACCGACGGCGAAAGCTCCACAGCAGCTAG
>JBFYON010000091.1:0-3051 GCA_041303755.1 Micrococcales bacterium
GGTGATCCAACCAATCCCTGACTTAAACGAAAGGTTCGCATCGAATTCAATGTTCTTCATGATTGGAAACTATCCTGCCATGAAGGTCGAACTCGATGCGAACCCTAAGTTGTGGAGAAGTCCTACATCGCTTTCCACGCGTGCTCTAGAGCACCGCGAAGAATTTGAGTAATCTCATCAAACTGGTCCGGCCCAATGGTTAGCGGCGGAGCAAGCTGCACTACCGGGTCGCCACGGTCGTCAGAGCGGCAGTAGAGTCCCTCTTCAAACATCTTCTGAGACAGGATTCCGCGAAGCAGTTTCTCTGACTCAGCGTCGTTGAAGGTCTCCTTGGTGGTCTTGTCTTTTACAAGCTCGATAGCCCAGAAGTAACCCTTACCGCGCACGTCACCAACAATCGGTAGGTCCTTCAAGCTATCAAGAGATGCCTTGAATGCGTCCTGGTTTCTAACCACGTTGCCAACTAGATCTTCTTCATCAAAGATGTCAAGGTTTTCTAGCGCAACCGCTGCCGATACCGGGTGACCACCGTAGGTGTAACCGTGTGGGAAAAGGGTGGTTCCGTTCTTGAACGGCTCAAATAGCTTCTCAGCTACCAACAGAGCACCGATAGGTGCGTACGCAGAAGTCATACCCTTCGCAAGCACCATCATGTCTGGTTCGAAGCCGTAGAAGTTTGATGCGTACATTGAACCGGTACGACCAAAGCCATCGATAGTTTCGTCTGCAACGATTAGTACGTCGTACTTGTCACAGATTTCACGAACGCGATCAAAGTAGATCTTTGGCGCCGTGAAGCAACCACCCGAGTTCTGGATTGGCTCAAAGATAAACGCCGCAACGGTATCTGGATCTTCGAAAACAATCATTTCTTCAACGCGGTTAGCAGCCCATAGAGCAAATTCCTCTTCGGTTTCAAAGTCGTCCTGCGCGCGGTACCAGTTGGTGTTTGGCACGCGGAAGGTTGAAGGAACCAAAGGCTCGAAGGCCTTCTTCATCGAAGGAATACCGGTCAACGAAAGTGCACCGTGCGAAGTACCGTGATACGCAACCGCGCGGGTCAGTACCTTGTGCTTCATCGGCTTGCCCATCAGCTTGAAGTATTGCTTTGCAAGCTTCCAAGCAGTTTCGTTAGCTTCACCACCACCGGTGGTAAAGAAAACGCGTGACAGGTTTTTTGGTGCGTACGAAAGTAGGCGCTCAGATAATTCGATGCCTGGCTTGTGTGCGTGAGACCAAAGCGGGAAGTAATCCAGCTCCTTCATCTGCTTCGCTGCAGCTTCTGCAAGTCGCGCGCGACCGTGGCCAGCATTTACTGAGAACAAACTTGAAATACCGTCAAAGTACTTCTTGCCGTGCTGATCCCAGAAGTGGTGACCACTTGCCTTGGTGATGATTGGAATCTCACCCTTGGCGGTGTAGTAAGGGCTGTGGCGGGTGAAGTGAAGAAACATAGTTTCTTTCGCTACCTGCTGCAGCATCTTTGGGGTTGCTTCTTGTCCTGCCTTGCGGGCGTCAAGAAGTGGGGTGGCGCGGTCTGCCATCGCTGTGGCCGGTTTCTTTTTAACCGGAGCCTTGATCAGAGACTTAAGTCCCTGTACAAGCTTTCCTGCTGTGCTTGCCGTGGTTGCCATGAAATATCACTCTTTACTATTTGTTTGCGGGGGAATCATCTGGTTCCCCAGTTGTAAACCTGCTTCGCTACCTTCAAATACACGAACGATTCGGTAGAGGTAACTCCGGGCAGAGTCCGGATTCTTGAATTCAGCAGTGCGATGAGTTCGTCATCGTTCTCACACACCACCTCAGCCAAAATATCAAAGCTGCCAGCGGTAAGAACTACGTAGTCCACCTCTGGCATCGCAGAAAGCTTCTCTGCGAGTTCACGAGTATCGCCACCGCATCTAACCCCGATCATGGCTTGGCGAGTAAAGCCAAGTTGAGTTGGGTCAGTTACGGCAACCACCTGCATCACACCTGAGTCGGTAAGTTTTTGTACGCGTTGGCGCACTGCGGCCTCACTGAGGCCTACCTTCTTACCTACTTCGGCATAAGAGCGACGCCCGTCGAGCTGCAACTGTTCGATGATCGATTTCGATACATCGTCCAATTGGCTCGATTTAGTGCGTTGAACTCGTGACATGTGACGATTTTGACAGTGAAAATGCCTTTTAGCAAACGAATCCGCACCCGATTCGCCCTTTCGCTACTGATTTGATAGCAAATCGTGATAATTGCCTTCGGAATCGTGATATTGAAGCCCAAAAAACCTGATTAGAATCTCAACATGCGCGAACTTAAGAACTTCATCAATGGTGAATACGTAGCCTCAAAGTCAGGCGAAACCAGTCATGTAATCAACCCAGCTAACGGTGAGGCCTATGCAACGGCCCCCGTCTCATCTGCAGCCGACGTAGATGCCGCCTATCAGGCAGCCCAAAAGGGCTTCGAGGAGTGGAGTAACTTCACACCTGGCGAGCGTCAGTTGGCCTTATTCCGAATCGCAGACGCACTCGAGGCACGTGCCGAAGAAGCTGCCGACGTTGAATCAGAAAACACCGGTAAGCCACGCAGCACTCTTGTCGAGTACGAGATGGCTCCTTCGGTTGATCAGATTCGTTTCTTTGCGGGTGCTGCTCGAAACCTAGAGGGCAAGGCAACCGCAGAATACGCTCGCGATCACACCTCTTCTATTCGTCGCGAACCTATCGGTGTAATTGGCCAGGTGACTCCATGGAACTATCCGCTGAACATGGCGGTGTGGAAGTTTGCTCCGGCAATTGCCGCGGGTAACACTGTTGTGATTAAGCCGTCAGACACCACTCCGGTTTCAACTTTGCTACTTGCTGAAATTGCTGCTGAATTCCTACCTAAGGGTGTCTTCAACGTTGTTGCTGGAAACCGTGACACTGGTCGCGCGATGATCGAAAACGAAATTCCGCAAATGGTTTCAATCACCGGTTCTGTTCGCGCGGGTATGGAAGTTGCAAAATCTGCAGCCACTGACCTAAAGCGAGTTCACCTGGAACTTGGTGGCAAGGCACCAGTGCT
>JBFYON010000092.1:0-3034 GCA_041303755.1 Micrococcales bacterium
ACTTTGTCGTCAATGTCAGTTACGTTGCGAACCAGAGTCACGTCATTACCGCGCACACTCAACCAGCGACGAAGTTGGTCATAAACCAGTGCTGAACGCAGGTGGCCAACATGCGGAGCACCTTGAACGGTTGGGCCGCAAAGATAGATGCCAACCTGGCCGGCAACGATTGGGGAAAACGCCCTGACCGCTTGGGCTTTGGAATCAAACAGGCTTAGGCTCACGAGGCAAGCCTACCTTTGGGGTCCCGATTAGAACCGGAACCGGAACGGCCGATCAGAGCAGTAGCCACTGCAGCTACTCCCTCACTATTTCCTAGAAAACCTAAACCGTCTGTAGTGGTTGCGCCCAGGGTTACCGGAGCACCCAGAATTGCGCTCAAGACCGTTTGAACTTCGGCGCGCATCGGTGCAACCTTTGGGCGATTACCAATAATTTGAACCGCAACATTTATTACGGACCAATCATTTTGCTTGAGAAGTTTAAGTGTGGACTCAAGAAAGACCGATCCATTGGCACCGGAAAATTCTGGGCGATCAACGCCAAAATTTGAACCGATATCGCCACGACCTGCAGCAGATAGCAGTGCATCCACGATTGCGTGCGAGACTGCGTCGCCGTCGCTGTGGCCATCAAGTCCGCGTTCGCCAGACCAAACTACAGTGCCAAGATATAGCGGCTTGGTGGCGTCTTCGCTAAAGCGATGAACATCGGTTCCAATCCCGGTTCTCAAATCTGAGTTAGATAAACCGCCGGCAAAGCTGCCGCCAAATCTAAGCTCAGCCGCTGCCAAATCTTCGGCGATTGTTATTTTGAATGCTCGCTCATCGCCAGCCACAGAGGTGATTTGTATGCCGTGTGCTTGGGCAAGGGCTGCGTCATCGGTGTGTTCTTGATCTGCTGCTGCATAAGCGGCAATCAAGTCTTTGGCGATGAAGCCCTGAGGGGTCTGTGCGGCACGAAGTGAATTACGATCTACGGTATCAAGCACAATCGGATCTTCAACGTGCTGCACAGTTTCAACGCGCTTCACTGTGTCAACAATTTTCATCAAAGGAACAACACCAAGACCAGAACGGCGAACCTCGCTGGCAACCGAGTTAAATAAAGTGGTAGGTGCAAGTGCGCGGGCTGCATCGTGAACCAAAACGACTTCTACATCTGGATCGATCACACCAAGTGCGTTTTCAATTGACTGCTGGCGGGTATCGCCGCCAACCACAACGTCAAACCTAACTCGCTTACCTGCAAGGGCAGAGTCAGCAATTAATGCGGTCTGGGCTTCGTGTCCGGCTGGGACAGCAATTATTACCTGCTCAAGTGCTGCGACATCTGCGATGTTCTCGAGGGCGTGCTCAATGAGGGTCTTCTCGGCAAGGGTTACAAAAGCTTTTGGTTTATCGGCACCAAGTCGTGTGCCCAAACCCGCAGCAACAACGACCACCGCTAAATCGCGATTGGTCATTTGAAAACTACTTTCCTGGAGTTGCTAGAACTTTGTCGAGTTCTGCAGATGCTTTTTCTTCATCGCTCTTGTGAGCCAATGCAAGTTCTGAAACCAAAATCTGACGTGCCTTTGCAAGCATGCGCTTTTCTCCAGCTGAAAGTCCGCGGTCTTGGTCGCGGCGCCAAAGGTCACGAACAACCTCAGAAACCTTGACAACATCGCCAGAAGCTAGCTTCTCTAGGTTTGCCTTGTAGCGGCGAGACCAGTTGGTTGGCTCTTCGGTAAATTCGGCACGAAGAACGCCGTAAACAATTTGGACACCCTTTTTATCAATCACATCGCGAACGCCAACCATGTCAACGTTCTCGGCTGGGACCCAAATAGTTAGATCACCCTGGGCAACTTTTAGCTGTAGGTATTTCTTTTTCTCGCCACGGATAGTTTTATCAGCGACCTCCACGATCTTTGCTGCTCCGTGGTGTGGGTATACGACTGTTTCGCCGACTTCAAACTTCATGCGGGTGATTACCTCTCAGAAACCACAATTTTACCACAGGGAAGGCACGTAACAAAGGGCTAAACTGGGAGGGTTGTATTGCGTGCCACAGGAGGAAAAATGGCCATTTCAAAGTTCGCAGCCGTCACAATTGCCGCTTCAATGCTGCTTGGGACTACTGGTTGCACATTCATGAGCCCAGTTGCTTCGCGAATCGATTACGCCCCTGCCGACGGCTCTCAGGTTGATCTTGAGACCGTGAAGATCCGTAATTTTGTTTATGTGACAAACGGCACTGTTTCAGCTATTTCTGGGTCAATTGTGAACCCTGGCCTTGAGTCAAAGGTCGTTCGCATCCAATACACCGATGCCGCTGTCAACGAATCTAAGGAAGTCACTTTCACCGTGAACCCTGGTCAACGAATTGACCTTGGTTACAACGGTGGCCAAGCGCTGGCCATCAACCTAGGCGGAAAAGCCGGCGGTGTAGTTCGTATCAACGTATCCGAGGGTTCAGTGACTGCGGAAATGCGTGTGCCTGTGCTTGATGGAACCTTTGATTTCTACAAGCCAGTGATTGACTCACTGCAGACAGTCAGCCCTTCAGCTGAGTAAAAAGACCTAAGAAAAATCCCCCGGCTTATAGTCGGGGGATTTTTCATTACTTTTGCTTTAGGCCTCGAATTTATAGCCGAGTCCACGAACGGTTAGTAGATGAACTGGTCGAGCCGGATCTTCTTCAATTTTTGAGCGAATGCGCTTGATGTGCACATCAAGTGTCTTGGTGTCGCCAAAGTAGTTTGAGCCCCATACTCGGTCAATAATTTGACCGCGGGTCAAAACGCGGTTTGCGTTTTCTAGAAGTAGCTCAAGTAGCTCAAATTCCTTAAGCGGCATAGAAACCTTTTCCCCGTTAACTTCAACAATGTGACGGTCAAGATCCATGCGCACTGAACCAGCCTCAATTACACCTGGTGCGGATTTTTGAACCACGGCCTCCGTGTTTCGCCTCAGCACAGCCTTCATGCGTGCCAAAAGTTCTCGCGTGGAATAAGGCTTCGTCACGTAGTCGTCGGCACCAATTTCAAGAC
>JBFYON010000093.1:0-3360 GCA_041303755.1 Micrococcales bacterium
CGCGCTTGGTTGCAGCAAGTTCAAAGTCTTGGTCCTCGATTGCCTTTTCTTTAGCAACCTTTACCGAAACGATTCGCTCTTCGATCTCGCGAAGCTCTGGTGGTGAAGACAAGATTGACAAACGAAGGCGAGCTCCGGCTTCGTCAATTAGGTCAATTGCCTTGTCTGGCAAGAAGCGATCGGTGACGTATCGGTCTGAAAGCTGAGCAGCTGCCACGAGTGCGCCATCGGTGATTGAAACCTTGTGGTGGACTTCGTAGCGGTCGCGCAGACCCTTCAAGATATTGATTGCCTGTGGCAGTGACGGCTCGTTGACCATTACCTGCTGAAAGCGGCGAGTAAGGGCAGCATCTTTTTCAAAGTGCTTGCGGTACTCGTCAAGTGTGGTTGCACCAATGGTCTGCAGCTCTCCACGTGCAAGCAGCGGCTTCAAGATTGAGGCCGCGTCAATTGCACCCTCAGCGGCACCAGCACCAACTAGCGTGTGAATTTCGTCGATGAAAGTAATGATGTCGCCGCGTGTGCGAATCTCTTTGGTTACCTTCTTTAGACGCTCTTCAAAGTCACCGCGGTAACGAGAACCGGCGATCAAAGAACCCATGTCTAGCGTGTAGAGCTGCTTGCCCTTCAAAGTTTCTGGAACGTTGCCATTCACAATCGCCTGTGCAAGACCCTCGACAACCGCGGTCTTACCAACTCCAGGCTCACCAATCAAAATTGGGTTGTTCTTGCCACGACGAGAAAGAATTTGCATTACGCGCTCAATCTCGCGCTCACGACCAATAACCGGGTCAAGTTTTCCATCGGCTGCCGCCTGAGTTAGGTTGCGACCAAACTGATCAAGGATCTGCGAACCCTTTTGCTTTTCTGCGGTGTCGCCACCAACGGCAACTGCTTCTTTTCCTTGGAATCCGGAAAGCAATTGAATAACCTGCTGACGAACACGATTGGTGTCAGCGCCCAACTTAGTTAGTACCTGCGCAGCAACGCCCTCGCCCTCGCGAATCAAACCAAGCAAAAGGTGTTCGGTGCCAATGTATGAGTGGCCAAGCTGAAGTGCTTCGCGAAGTGAAAGTTCCAAAACTTTTTTTGCACGTGGAGTAAAAGGAATGTGTCCGGTTGGTGCCTGCTGGCCCTGACCAATAATCTCTTGCACCTGCTCGCGCACGGAATCAAGGTTGATGCCCAGTGACTCAAGCGCCTTGGCTGCAACGCCTTCGCCTTCGTGAATCAGACCAAGCAAGATGTGCTCGGTGCCAATGTAGTTGTGGTTGAGAAGCTTTGCCTCTTCTTGGGCGAGCACGACAACGCGACGGGCCTTATCGGTGAATTTCTCAAACATTCTTACTCCTCTTGATCAGCCCATGAGAACTGTCTTATAGAAAATGGTAAGTCGATTGTTTGACCTTTTACAGGCTGTTCGCTGTTGGGAAAATTGGCTCTACAAGCTCAGCAAGACCAAGCTTGCGGCCATAACCGCCATGCCACCGATCAATCCATAGACCGTTAGATGACCGCGTGAAGAGTTTCTGGCCGTTGGTAGCAAGGTGTCAATTGCAAGAAAGACCATGATGCCGGCGACCATCGCGAAGATAACCCCCAGAACAAAATCACTTAGGAATGGTGCCAGGATCAGGTAGCCAATGACTGCTCCAGCGGGCTCGGCTAGCCCTGACAGGAAGCTCAAGCGAAAGGCTTTGATCTTGCTCTTGGTGGCGTAGTAAACCGGAACCGAGACTGCAATGCCTTCTGGGACGTTGTGCATGGCAACGGCAATTGCCAGAGCGATTCCGATTTCTGGATCATCCAGTACTAGCAAAAATGTTGCTAGGCCTTCAGGGAAGTTGTGGATGGCGATAGCCAGCGCAACAAAGACCCCCATGCGAAGCAGCTTCTTCTCGTGAATTCCCATTTCTTCAAGAGTTCCAGCCGGCTCGCTCATTAGCTCAACCTGAGTGTTCTCGTGTGGGTTAGCACCCGATGGAACTACTGCGTCGATCAGTGCCATAAGAACCATGCCACCGATAAGGGCTGCTGCTGCGATAGCTTGAGCATTGGCTCCGCCACTGTTTTCGGCGATGTACCCGGTTGCTTTAGGCAAGATTTCAGCAAAGCTGATGTAGATCATCACACCTGCTGAAAAGCCCATCGACAACGCAAAGAAAGCTTTATTGGTGGTTTTGCTAAGGAATGCAATTGCTGAACCGATACCGGTTGCAAGGCCAGCAAAAAGCGTCACGGCAAATGCCAGAACGATTGCGCTGTCCACTGTGGCTCTAGTAATTCCTGACTGAGATCAGGATTGCTTAGAAGTCCCAGTCATCGTCTTCGGTAGCTTCGTGCTTACCGATAACGTATGACGATCCTGAACCTGAGAAGAAGTCGTGGTTCTCGTCAGCGTTTGGCGACAGTGCCGACAAAATTGCTGGGCTAACTTCTGAAACTTCCTTAGGGAACAGCGGGTCAAAGCCTAGGTTCATTAGAGCCTTGTTGGCGTTGTAGTGCAAGAAGTGCTTTACGTCCTCGGTCAAGCCAAGCGGGTCGTATAGATCCGCGGTGTACTTGATTTCGTTTTCGTATAGCTCCATTAGCAAGTCGTAGGTGTATGACTTGATCTCTTCGCGACGCTCTGGAGTTTCTAGCTCCATACCCTTTTGGAACTTGTAGCCAATGTAGTAACCATGAATGGCTTCATCGCGAATGATCAAACGAATTAGGTCACCTGTGTTGGTGAGCTTGGCGCGTGATGACCAGTACATAGGAAGGTAGAAACCTGAGTAGAACAAGAATGACTCAAGCAAGGTTGAAGCAACCTTGCGCTTTAGAGGGTCGTCACCGCGGTAGTAACCAAGAATGATCTCGGCCTTTTTCTGCAGGTAAGGGTTCTCTTCTGCCCAGCGGAAAGCCTCTTCAATCTCTTCTGTTGAACACAGGGTTGAGAATATCGATGAGTAGCTCTTAGCGTGCACTGACTCCATGAACGCGATGTTTGTGTAAACCGCTTCTTCGTGAGAGGTAAGCGCATCTGGAATTAGTGAGATTGCACCCACGGTGCCCTGAATGGTGTCCAGCATGGTTAGACCGGTGAACACGTGTCTGGTTAGGTTCTGCTCAAGCGGAGTCAGGGTTGCCCAAGACTGAATGTCGTTTGACATCGGCACCTTCTCAGGCAGCCAGAAGTTCGAGGTCAGTCGGTTCCACACCTCAAGGTCCATTGAGTCCTCGAGCTTGTTCCAGTTAACTGGACGGGTAATCCCGGTGGCTGTTGTTGTAGTCATTTTTATTTCCTAGTTTTAGAGATAAGTGGGTTTACAACATGCAACTTACGCACTCGTCAACAGCGGTACCTTCAAGTGCCAT
>JBFYON010000094.1:0-7368 GCA_041303755.1 Micrococcales bacterium
CCATTGATTCTGATATTGACCCTCGCGGCAGTGGTCATTGGTATCTTTTCCACTCTCTTGTTCCTTGGTCCCCCAGGTGAGTGGTCAGAGAAATAGTGCCAACCACGCAGATAACCTATCCGGCTGATCTGCCGGTAAGTCAACGCAGGCAAGAGATTCTTGAGGCTATACGAGGTAACCAAGTTGTCGTAATTGCCGGTGCCACCGGCTCGGGTAAGACCACCCAGATTCCAAAGATGTGCCTGGAGCTTGGTCGCACCAGCATTGCTCACACCCAACCGCGCAGGATTGCAGCGCGAGCTGTTGCCGAGCGAATTGCCGAAGAGCTCAAAGTTGAGTTGGGCGGTCTCGTTGGCTACCAGGTGCGCTTCACCGATAAAGCCAGCGCCGATACAAAAGTAAAGGTGATGACTGACGGAATCTTGCTGAATGCAATGCAGCGTCACCGAAACCTAGAGCCTTACGACACCATCATTATTGATGAGGCCCACGAACGAAGCTTAAACATTGACTTTTTACTTGGCTACCTAAAGCAGCTGTTGCCGAAACGACCAGATCTTAAAGTAATCGTCACCTCGGCAACGATTGATCCGGAATCATTTAGCAAACACTTTAACGATGCACCAATTATCGAAGTGTCAGGACGCACCTATCCGATTGAAGTGCGCTATCGCACCACCGCTCGCGATGCAGATGACGATAGTGATCCAGATGAGCAAACTACTGCCAGCGATTACCTCGATGGCATCGTGAATGCATTGGATGAATTGAAAGACGAACCCGATGGCGACACCCTCGTGTTCCTCTCGGGCGAATCAGAAATTCGCGACGCCCAAGAGGCAATCGAAGGCCGGGTTACCTCGGGTGCGCTTGGTAAAGGTGTTGAGGTGCTGCCACTTTACGGTCGACTAAGTTCTGCAGAACAGCACAGGGTTTTTGAAACTAGCAAAATGGCTGGTCTGCGCCGAAGAATTATTCTGGCAACCAATGTGGCCGAAACTTCGTTAACCATTCCAAACATTAAATATGTCATTGACGCCGGTACCGTCCGTATTTCTCGCTACAGCCCGCGTGCAAAAGTTCAGCGACTGCCGATTGAAGCAATTTCCAAGGCCAGCGCCAATCAGCGCGCCGGCCGTGCAGGTAGAACCAGTCCCGGCGTAGTAATTCGCTTGTACTCAGAAGAAGATTTTGAATCGCGTCCCGAGTTCACCGATCCAGAAATTCTTCGCACCAACTTGGCCTCGGTTATTTTGCAAGCCGCTCAACTGGGCCTTGGTGATATTGCGGCTTTTCCTTTCCTGCAGTCACCTGATGCCCGCGGTATCAAGGACGGCCTTGGGCTATTGGGTGAACTTGGAGCCGTGAAAGACCCTAAGGGTAAGACTGTTGAGCTCACCAAGGTTGGGCGCGACCTAGCTCGCTTGCCAATAGAGCCGCGCTTTGGCCGCATGCTGCTGGAATCAAAGAAAGCCGGACTGGTGCGCGAGGTGATGGTTATCGTCGCTGGGCTAACCATTCAAGACCCTCGTGAACGTCCGTTGGCTAAGCGCCCGCAGGCCGATGTCTCACACGCTAGATTCGCCGATCCAACCAGTGATTTTTTGAGCTTGTTGAATTTGTGGAACTACATAGAGACTCAGCAGAGCAAACTTTCATCATCGGCATTTCGCAGGCTTTGCAAAGCCGAGTATTTGAACTATCTGCGCGTGCGTGAATGGCAGGATTTGATCAAGCAGTTGAAGTCTGTGGCTAAACCGCTAGACATAATTGCAGAACAGCCCAAGGTTGACCCCGATGGAATTCACAAGTGCCTGCTATCGGGATTACTAAGTCAAATTGGCCTCAAGCAATTGAGCGATAAAAAGGCAGCTGATCTTGTTAAGAAGCCAGCCAAGGCGTCAAATGAGTACCTGGGCTCAAACGCCAAGAAGTTTGTAATTTTTCCAGGCTCAACTTTGGCCAAGAAACCTCCTGCGGCAGTCATGAGTGCCGAGCTGGTTGAAACCAGCAGATTATTCGCGCGAATGAATGCGGCAATTAATCCCGAGTGGGCAGAAGCACTTGCCGGTGATTTGGTCAAGCGAAGCTTCAGCGAGCCGCACTGGGAAAAATCTCAGGGAGCAGTTGTTGCCTATGAGCGGGTCATGCTTTTTGGTGTACCTATAGTTGTCTCGCGTCGCATGCAGTATTCGCGCATCGACGAGTCTCTTTGCCGAGACCTATTTATACGTCACGCACTTGTGCACGGGGAGTGGGATTCAAAGCAGCAATTTGAGCGCGCCAATCAGCAATTGCTAAAGCAGCTAGAAGCTTTAGCCGATCGCGCACGAAAGCCACAGTTTGCCCCAGATGATGAAGACGTT
The DNA here is from genome assembly GCA_041303755.1 of Micrococcales bacterium. GTDB lineage: Bacteria > Actinomycetota > Actinomycetes > Actinomycetales > Microbacteriaceae > Rhodoluna. The sequence goes on from JBFYON010000094.1 coordinate 2,367, forward strand.
TACCGTTTTTTCAATGCTCGCATTCCACAGGAAGTAATTTCAACCAGGTCTTTTGAGGGTTGGTGGCGCAAGGCCAAGCATGAAACACCGGATCTGCTAACCATGACTCGAGACGATCTGCTACCACCGGAGATCCAACCACCAAGTGAACAAGATAATCCAAAGGAATGGCCGCTAGGAGAGCGCAAACTCAAGCTGCGCTATCGCTACGAACCGGGAGCGCCAGACGATGGCGTAACCGTTGATGTTCCCGTTGAATTGCTTGCGCAAATCTCTGCCGACGAATTTGATTGGCTTGTGCCGGGGATGCGGGCTGAGCTTATCGCCGAGCTAATTAGGGGACTGCCTAAGAACATTCGTCGAAACGTGGTGCCAGCGGCCGACTGGGCCGTGAAGGCATTGGATGTACTGCCTGAGCAACCCGATGAACCGCTTGTTGCGACACTTGCCAAGACGCTACGTACGCTTAGTGGAACGCACATGACGGCTGCAGATTTCAACTTTGCAGCCCTGCCAACCTCGCTGCGCATGAGTTATCGGGTGGTGGATGAAAAAGGTCGGACCCTTGGCTTGGGGCTAGACCTTGATATCTTAAAAGCTAAATTAGTGCCGGTTGCCGCCGGTGAAGCACCTAAAAAAGCCGCGGTGAATCTTGTCAAGAAGACCCAAGAACTCGCCGGCGCCGTGAGAGAAAAAATTGCTTCTCCTGCAGATTATGTAGACGAGCACCTCAGTAAAGAAGAGAAACTTTCATTGGTAGCGGTGGGATATAAAAACACCAGCGCATTTGTTGACGATGTGATCACAGCACTAATTGGGCAGGAAATAAACAACCGTGGGCTGGAAGCCAACCCCGATGACATTCGTGCAGCGGTAGTGGAACAGAGCATTGAGCAAAGTTTTGCCGCTGCGAAGATTGTTGAGAAAATTGCGGTCGCCGCTCGGCAGGCGAGTAAAGCCATTTCTGAAATTCAAGACATGTCTGTGCTTCATATCTTGACTGCCGAAAAAGCTCACATTGCAGAACTTGTGAGTTCAAATGTTGTTAGTAGCGCCGGCTTAGAGAGAATTACCAGGATCCCTGTTTATCTCCAGGCATGCAAGATTCGAATCGAAAAACTTCTAGAGAATCCGGAACGAGACCGGATTGCAGAACTTGAGCTACTTGAGGCATTGGCAATTCTCGAAAAGGCACCTCTCGAAAGGCGTGCACTGGTCAAGTGGATGATTGAAGAGCTTCGGATCAGTTTGTTTGCGCAAACTCTTGGTACCGCCGAATCGGTATCGGTTCAGCGAATAAAGAAAGCTATTTCTTCGCCGCTTGCTTAACCAGCGCGGTTACCTTCTTTTCTACTTCTGCATCCCAAGCGATGACGGCAAAAGACGTGGCCCACATTGAACCTTTGTCCAGATTTGCAGCATCCTGAAAACCGAGTGTTGAATAGCGAGACTTAAACTTTCCAGCATCTTGGAAAAACACGACCGTCTTGCCTTCGTCATCGCAGTAAGCCTGCATTCCGTACCAAGTCTTTGCCTGAAGTTGAGGTGCGGTCTTCTTTACAAGAGCGTGCACCTTCTTGGCAATTGCTTTGTCAGCCGGTGACATGGCATTGATTTTCTCAACGACATCAGCTTCGTGCTGTTCCGGGGTCATCTTCTTGCGAGCCTTGGCGCGCTCGGCCAGAGTCTCTTTCAGCGCCTTCTTTTCAGCATCGCTCATTGCCATTCGGTTCTCCTTAAAAACTGATCAACTTCTAAATAGCGTAATCTCAAAGCATGAGTGATTTAACTGAGGTCGGCGAACGCGATAACTGGATTTGCTGGCTTTGTGACACTCCAGTTGACCCAGAGGCATCGGTCAACTCAGACCTAGGTCCAAGCACCGATAGCTTCGCTGCCGCCAAGGCCAAGAAGGGCGCCGAGGTAGTTGAGCGCCTAGCTCACCGCCAGTGCAACACAATGAGGGGCAAAATTGCTCCAGTGGTGCCATGGTCAAAGGACCTATTTGTAGTGGACCCATCACCAATCTTTGAATCGGCTGAGCGCCTTAAGGCCAAAGGCGGTCGCGAGATCGTGGCTCGCTGCCCAGACCAGAATGATGCCAACCAGGCCGCCGAGTGGTTGCTTGACCGTCTAGGCAGGCTCTCACCGGGTACCAGGTTCAGCACAGAAATCACTCCAGGCGGCGGCCAGTTCATGCTCGCTCTAAGGATTGATCGCTAGGGCGAACCTTTTATAAAACGCGCGGAATAGCCGCCAAACCTCATCGGTTGTCTTTATAGGGCTGAATTTTGGCCAGATAGTTCATCAATAAAAAGGAGTAAAAATGGATTCAGCAGCAAAGTGCCCGGTACCACACGGCGCCAACACCACATCGGAGCAAGTACCTACCAAGTGGTGGCCAAACGCACTGAATCTAGACATCCTGCACCAGCACGACACTAAGACCAATCCGCTGGGTCAGGATTTTGACTATCACGAAGAGCTCAAGACGCTAGATGTTGCTGCTCTAAAGAGCGATGTGCACGCATTGATGACGCAGAGCCAACCATGGTGGCCAGCTGACTGGGGTCACTACGGCGGTTTCATGATTCGCATGGCTTGGCACTCTGCCGGCTCATACAGAACAACCGATGGTCGCGGCGGCGGCGGAACCGGCAACCAAAGATTCGCACCATTGAACTCATGGCCAGACAACGTAAACCTAGACAAGGCTCGTCGTTTGCTTTGGCCAATCAAAAAGAAGTACGGCAACAAGATCAGCTGGGCCGACCTAATGATTCTTGCTGGAACTGTCGCTTACGAATCGATGGGGCTGAAGACTTTTGGTTTTGCTTTTGGACGTGAAGATATCTGGCACCCAGAAACAGACATTTACTGGGGTGCAGAAAAAGAGTGGCTCGCACCAAGCGACAGTCGTTACGGTGACTTGGAAAAGCCAGACACAATGGAGAATCCACTTGCAGCAGTTCAGATGGGTTTGATTTATGTTAACCCTGAAGGTGTAAACGGAAAACCTGATCCACTAAAGACCGCGGAACACGTTCGCGTGACATTTGCTCGTATGGCAATGAACGACGAAGAAACTGTTGCGCTAACCGCCGGTGGCCACACTGTTGGTAAGTCTCACGGAAACGGCCGTGCAGAAAACCTTGGCCCAGAGCCAGAAGCTGCTGATGTGACTGAGCAAGGTTTGGGCTGGCAGAATCACACCAGCCGCGGAATTGGCCGTGACACAGTTTCAAGCGGCATCGAAGGCGCTTGGACTACAAACCCAACCAAGTGGGACAACGGCTACTTCTACCTATTGTTCAATTACGACTGGGAGCTGAAGAAGTCACCAGCTGGAGCTTGGCAGTGGGAACCCATCAACATTAAAGAAGAAGACAAGCCAGTTGATGTTGAAGACGATTCAATTCGCTACAACCCAATGATGACCGATGCCGATATGGCAATGATCAAGGACCCCATCTACCGCGAAATTTCTGAGCGCTTTTACAAGGATCAGGATTACTTCTCTGAAGTATTTGCGCGTGCATGGTTTAAGTTGACTCACAGAGACATGGGTCCGAAAGCGCGTTACTTTGGACCAGACGTTCCTGCCGAAGATCTAATTTGGCAAGACCCAATTCCTGCCGGAAATAAGAAGTTTGATGTTGCTGCGGCAAAGTCAAAGATCGAAGCCAGTGGACTCAGTGTCTCTGAGTTGGTTGCTACAGCTTGGGACAGTGCACGTACCTTCCGCGGTTCGGATCTTCGCGGCGGAGCTAACGGTGCACGCATTCGTCTTGAGCCACAGCGCAGCTGGATTGGCAACGAGCCGGCACGCTTGAATAAAGTTCTTGCGGTGCTTGAGCCGATTGCAGCCGAGGTTGGCGCGAGCGTCGCAGACATCATCGTGCTTGCCGGAAATATCGGTGTTGAAAAAGCAGCCAAGGCTGCAGGCGTTAACGTTCAGGTTCCTTTCGCTGCTGGTCGCGGTGATGCAACTCAGGAGCACACCGATGTTGAATCGTTCTCAGTCCTAGAACCAATTCACGATGCCTACCGCAACTGGTTGAAGGAAGACTACGTGGTTAGCCCTGAAGAGTTGATGCTTGATCGCACTCAGCTGATGGGTCTCACCGCTCCAGAGGCAACCGTATTGCTTGGTGGAATGCGCGTGATTGGAACTAACCACGGCGAAACCAAGCACGGTGTTTTCACTGAGAACGAGGGTGCGCTGAGCAACGACTTCTTCGTGAACATCACTGACATGAATCTGATTTGGGAGCCTGCTGGCGAGAACCTATACAAGATGCGTGATCGCTCAACTGGTCAGGTCAAGTACTCGGCTACGCGTGTGGACTTGGTATTTGGTTCAAACTCAATCCTTCGCTCATATGCCGAGGTTTACGCCCAAGATGACAACAAAGAGAAGTTCGTGCACGACTTTGTTGCCGCCTGGGTAAAGGTGATGAACGCCGACCGCTTTGATCTAAATTAACAAATAGCAAACTCGGCTCAGGCTTGGGCTTCCTTAGGGTAGAACTATAGGGATGAAGAAATTAATTGGTCCAAGCCTGGCCGAGTTTTTTGGCACCCTGGTACTTGTCTGTGTGGTGGTGGGCTCGGGAATCATGGGCACCAACCTCTCGGCCGATGCTGGAATCGCACTGCTGATCAACACCGTCTCAACAATTTTTGCACTGGCGCTTTTGATTCTGATCCTTGGTCCGGTTTCCGGAGCACAGTTCAATCCGGTTGTATCTCTCGCACTTTTGCTGCAGAAAAAAATGACGTCCGCAAAGTTTTTTGCATACGTCCCAGCACAAATTCTTGGAGCCGTCGCAGGTGCGATTTTGGCCAACCTTATGTTCAATCTTGAAGCTGTTCAGATTTCGGAGAAGTACCGAATTAGCTCAGGGACTCTTATCGGTGAGGTCCTGGCAACAGCGGGACTGCTGATTGTGATTCTGGTTCTAATCAAGCGCAATCAAGAAAACATCATCGCAATCTCGGT
>JBFYON010000095.1:0-5408 GCA_041303755.1 Micrococcales bacterium
AAGTCCGCAATGAAATTGTTGACAGTGTCTGCGAATGGGTTCAGGGCTCGGCAGTGGGCATGGTCTCGGCCAGCGATATCGATGCGAACGGCATTATTCATAGTTTGGCTAAGGCGGGCTCGATTGCATTAGATGGAATCCTGCTCGAAAATCCAACCCTCCGCGAAGCCATAGCCAAAGACGGCGCGGTAATTATTCTTGATGGTTCGCATAACTGGATTGGCCCAATGGCAAGCGGAATGGACGTGCTGGTGAGGACCAAAGCAGACCGCGACTGCGTCTCGGTTGCCGCAGCCTCGGTGATTGCAAAAGTTGCCAGGGACAATCACATGATTGGCTTGTCCAGCGAGTTTGCTGGTTATGGTTTCGAAGGTCACAAGGGGTACGCCTCAGCCAGCCACATAAAAGCCATCCAGAACAGCGGACCCAGCCAGGAACATAGGGTGACTTGGTTGACCAAGATTCTTGCGGGCGGTGCGGGATCCGCTGCAGAAATGGGGCCTGTGGACATGTCGAACTCAGCACTGGGCTCAGAGGAATAGACTTTTAGCAATGGATGAGAACGAGTTCGAAGACTACGACAGAGAAGCTGAGTTGGCCCTCTATCGCGAATATCGCGATGTGGTGGGCACCTTCAAGTACGTTATTGAAACCGAACGACGTTTCTACCTAGCCAACGATGTTGAGCTGCAGCGGGTTGACACCGTTAATGATTTTTACTTTGAACTGAACATGAAAGATGTTTGGGTGTGGGATATCTACCGCACTGACCGCTTTGTTCAAAGCGTTCGAGTCCTTACTTTCAAAGACGTAAATGTTGAAGAGCTAACTGGAGCTAGCTTCAACTTGCCAAAGGAATTTGCAGTCGGCGAATAGCCCAGTTATCCACCGTTTTTCATTCCCCAGCCACCGAAGGCTTTAAATACTAAATGCTGTCTGCATGGGTCAAAAACAAATTCTTGGAAAATATGGCGAAGATGTAGCGGCTAATTTTCTTCTAGATCGCGGCTATGCAATTCTTGAACGCAATTGGCGCTGTGAATTTGGCGAGATAGACCTAATTGCTCAGCACAAAAATTCTTTAATTTTTGTTGAAGTAAAAACTAGAAGCGGCAACGGTTTTGGGCATCCTTTTGAAGCCATCACAAAGAGTAAAGTCTCACGCATGCGAAAGTTGGCAGCGAGCTGGCTTGAGTCACACGATTGCAATGATTCAAGTCTTCGTCTAGATGCAATCGCCGTCTTGGTTCAGAACGGCAAGGTTGCGGTCGAACATTTAAAGCAGGTGTACTAATGGCCAGGGTCATGTTGGCCAAAGCCAATGCAATAAGTTTGCTCGGCCTCGCTGGCACCGTTATTGAGGTTGAATCGGAGATCTCAAGTAGTTTGCCAGGATTTATTTTGGTTGGACTGCCTGATGCCTCACTGTCTGAGTCCAAGGATCGGGTAAGAGCGGCAATTCAAAACAGTGGCATGAAAATGCCAAATCGTCGTGTAACTGTGAACCTATCTCCGGCTTCGGTTCGCAAACAGGGTTCGAGTTTTGATTTGGCAATAGCGGTGAGCCTCTTGGCTGCCGCAGGCACGATACAGGCCAAAGCTCTTGCTGGTTGGGTTCATTTGGGGGAACTTGGTCTTGATGGTTCGCTTCGCCGGGTTAGCGGAATTCTGCCATCGTTATTGGCTGCCAAGAAGGCGGGGCTGCTAAACGCCGTCGTGCCTCATGCCAACTTATCCGAAGCAAACTTGGTTGAGGGAATCAAAGTTATCGGAGCCGCTCATTTGAAGCAGGTAGCGCAAATACACGGGGTGGAGCTTGGCGAAGACTCAATAACTTCTCATCATCCAACTCATGCAGGTGCCGTGAGTTCACAGCGCGAAACCTTCTTGGCTATGCCCATAGACATGTCCGACGTAGTTGGCCAAGACGAGGCCATCGACGCACTTGCAGTTGCAGCAGCCGGAGGTCATCACGTTCTTATGGTTGGGCCGCCCGGAGCTGGAAAGACCATGATGGCCGAAAGATTGGCCACACTATTGCCAGACCTAAATCTTGAAGCGGCTCTAGAAACCACTGCGGTGCTGTCAATTGCAGGCAATAGAAATTTCATGCCCGATGAACTAGTTCTTCGCCCACCGTTTGAGGCTCCGCATCACAGTGCTTCAGTGTCGTCGTTGATAGGCGGAGGCATGGGCCTGCCAAGACCCGGAGTTATTTCACTGGCAAATAACGGTGTGCTTTTTCTTGACGAGGCTCCAGAGTTTCAAAAGCCGGTTCTAGAATCGCTGCGCCAACCTTTGGAATCAGGTGAGGTAATCATTCATCGGTCCGGTGGCGCAGCAAAATTTCCAGCCAAATTTCAATTGATACTTGCAGCAAATCCATGCCCGTGTGGACACGGCTACGGTTCCGGACGCAAGTGTCGCTGCAGTGATCAAGTCAGAACTCGTTATTTGGCAAAGTTGTCTGGCCCACTCCTAGACAGAGTTGATATCCGCCTGTCCATTAGCCCGGCAACGAAAGCAAAATTGGCCGCGTCGCGCAGCGGAAGTGAACGTTCGATATCTTCTGCGGAATTACGTGAAGGGGTGATGGCTGCAAGAGGGCGTGCAGCTATTCGACTTGCCGGAACCCCTTGGTCGACAAACGCGAAGGTACCTGGAGCTTATTTGCGAAAGCACTTTCCAATACCGGCATCAAGCTTGGAGCGGTTAGAACGAGCTTTGATTCAGGGGCGACTCAGCATGCGTGGCTACGATCGCTGCTTACGTTTGGCATGGACAAATTCTGATTTAGCGGGGAGGGAATTGCCCACTGCAATTGATGTTTCAAAGGCCATGTACCTCCGTGGACCAGATAACTTCTTTGATGCCTCGGCGGTTGCTGCAATTGAATAGCCTAAATATTTCGCCCAGCGAACTTCAGGAATTACTGCCAGCGCATAGTCAAGAAGACGCTGAAGATATTTTTGCCTACTTGGCTTGGAGCGTGATTTGCGAACCTGGGGATGGGTTTGCCGGCCTGCTTGTCAACAGGTTAGGTGCTGCTCAGGCATTAAAGACAGAGCTAGAAAATCAGTCAACGCATTTGGTGAGACAAGCGCTAGCTAACGCTGGGGTCCAGGAATATGAACTAGAACGATTTGGGGTTTTTGAACTAGCCCACGTTGCGGCAAGAGAGCGGTGGCGTCCAAGGCTGTCTTTCAACGCAGTAAAACTGGCAATTCTAAAGATTCATGAACTTGCTGGTTTTACAATCACGCCGATTTGTGAACAGTGGCCCCCTCAACTAGATGACCTTGAGAACAATAAACCAATGGCTCTTTGGGTGAGAGGTACCCAGGTTTCAATTGACCAGCTTGCGCAATCAGTTTCCGTGGTTGGTAGTCGCGGAGCAACCAGTTACGGGGAGTTTGCTACTGAATCTTTAGTAAGTGCATTAATTGAAAAAGACATTTCGGTTGTATCGGGTGGCGCCTACGGAATCGATGCCATCGCGCATAAGTCCGCCCTTGCTCTGCGGGGAAACACAGTGGCCGTTATGGCTGGTGGAGTGGACCGTTTGTATCCAACCGGAAACACTCAACTACTTAAGCGGATTTCGGAAACTGGAGCGGTGATTAGTGAAATGCCGCCAGGTTCAACGCCAACCAAATGGAGATTTTTGCAGCGCAATAGGTTAATTGCAGCTCTTTCGCAATCCACAATTATTGTTGAAGCCAATTGGCGGTCCGGTGCGCTAAACACAGCAACCCATGCCCAAGCTTTAGAGCGTCCCATTTATGCCGTACCTGGGCCCATTACCTCACCCAAATCCGCGGGCTGTAATAAATTGATCGCTGACGAAAGGGCTCACCTAATAGTGGATGCTGCCGATCTCTTAGATCGTCTAGGGATTCAAACTAAGCCAATTAGCCAACTAGAACTTTCGGGTCTGGGTGCAATTGAGGTAAGGCTGCTCGATGCCATTGGGTTCAATTCTTTAGAGATTGCAGAGATTTGTAGCTCCGCGGGCTTGACTCGTGATGAGACTAGGTTTGGGTTGGGAAATCTGGAACTCGATGGTTTAGTTGCGAGGCGTGGCAACGCATGGACTAAAACTCAAACTACGCTTTAAGTTGTGAGTATTAGTTTTGAACGGGCGCTTCATGGTTATCGAGACCATTTAGACGCTGGCCGTGGCTACTCGGCAAATACCGTCAAGGCGTATGAAACAGACATTGAAGACCTCTTTGAGTTCTTAGCAAAGCAAAATTTTGAATCCTTGGACCAGTTGAACTTGGACCACCTTCGCGACTGGCTTTGGCAGGCCACGCAGCAAGGATTAACCAAAGCAACCATTGCTAGAAAAAGTGCAGCGGTTAGATCCTTTACTGCTTGGGCCTTTAAGAATGATTTAACTGATCTAGACCCCGGATTGAGGTTGCGGTCGCCAAAGGCATCAAGGGTGCTGCCAAAAGTTGTTTCACGAGAGAGCCTTCAATTAGTTTTTGAAAAACTACAGTCACTTTCAACCCCGGAAAATCCAACGGGAATCCGCGACCTTGTAATTTTTGAACTTCTTTATGCCAGCGGAGCTCGCGTAAGTGAACTTGTTGGCTTAGACCTTGAAAGCATCGACTACAGCCGCAACATTATGCGTGTAATGGGTAAGGGTTCAAAAGAGCGCATGGTTCCATTTGGCCAGCCGGCACGTGATGCATTGGACAGTTGGATAAAGGTTGGTCGCCCAGCATTCAGTCACGATAGCTCTGGTCAGGCACTTTTACTTAATGCAAAGGGTCTTCGAATTGGAGTAAGACAGGTTTATGGCGTTGTTGCCAAGCTACTTGAAGCAACTCCAACGGGAACTGCGGGACCACACTCACTGCGCCACAGCGCGGCGACCCACCTTTTAGACGGCGGGGCTGATTTACGTGCCGTGCAAGAACTTCTTGGCCACGCGAGCCTGGGCACTACTCAGATTTATACGCACGTGTCTATTGAACGACTGAGAAACGGATACAAAAGCGCTCATCCACGCGCTTAAAAATTATTGCTTTGAGCCAGTAATCTGCTGGGGTTGAGGCCGCCAATAAAAACCTGTGGCGAGAGGTATTCACCAACAACTCTGATCGAAAAGTGCATGCAAGTGGTGCTGGCGCAATGAGCACGATAGGTGTTTCCAGCTTCACAAACCTCACCTATTTCTTGCCCAAGAAAAACAGGTTCCCCTTTTTTGAGGTCTGTGCAGACAGGTTCGAATTCGCTCAAGGTGCCATCGGGGTGCCTTACTGACAGCACTGGACGATTGACCACTGTGCCAGCAAACCAAACCTGGCCATCGGCCGGCGCTAAAACAGACTGCCCGGGCGTAACCTGGTAATCAATACCCCGGTGACCTGCCGAATAATCACTATTTGGTTGTC
>JBFYON010000096.1:0-18281 GCA_041303755.1 Micrococcales bacterium
TTGCGAGCGAAATCTTTTTGCTCTAAAACCTGCGACTTAGGCATCTAGTTCGTCGGCCAACTTGCGCATAAGCGCCGCAATCTTTTTGCCGTTTGACGACTCAGGATACTTACCGTGCTTCAATCCCCCACCAAGGTGGTCTAGCAGGCGAATTAGGTCCTCAACAATGATCGCCATCTCGTCAGCTGGCTTGCGGCCGCGCTGAGCAAGGCTAACTGGGGCATCCAATACGCGAAGCGACATAGCCTGCGCGCCACGCTTGCCATCAACCACGCTGAATTCAACGCGACTGCCTGGCTTAATTACTGTGGTTCCAGCAGGAAGGGCACTGATGTGAAGGAAAACCTCGGCACCTTCGTCAGATGCGATGAAACCAAAACCCTTGTCTTCGTCGAAGAACTTGACTTTGCCGGTTGGCATGGAGACCTCTTTCGTAAATCCAAGTTCTTATTTTACCCGTGAGATGGTCGGATTAGCCAAGGTATCCTATAAGGATGGCTAAACAGAGTAAAAACCCAGCAAATAACCCAGCATCACGTCTGGAAAGTATCTTTGCCTACATGGCCGTGGGGTTGATTGGAACCTCTATTTTGGTCATGATTGCCGCTTTACTAATCGCGGCTACCGGAAACAGCACTCCAGGGCTGGGTCAGCAGATCCTTCCTCCGGTCTTAGTTTTTTATCCGCAGTTTGGTTTGGTCGCCGGAGCAGCATCAATCATCGCCTTACTGATCACCAACATCTCACGACGCAGTCGTGAAAATCGCAAGTAAATAGGCAGGTGGCGAAATGAGTGAACTGCTAAAGGTTGCAGCCGCTCTTCGCAAAATGAATGACGCCTCTCTGCAGGCACTTATCGCTGAACGAATGGTGAACTCATCTCAGTTGGTAGATTTTTTTGACCTTGCTGAAGCGCTAACCAAACCCGCCTCTGTCAGTTCGGCAATCGCCGCGCTGCCCCTAACTCAAGCCCTTGAACTCAAATCAATTTGCGCCGGACAAAAAGCATCGCCAAAAGCTGCCCGTGAATTAGCTAATCAGATGTTGATCTCGGCGGAACCGGAATTCAAGCCTTTTGATTCAACCTTGGATGCACTCACTAGCCTTGGCAATTTAGTTTCGGCTACTCGAGCTATAGCTGTGGTTGAGAATCATGGCAACGAAGCGCCTGACCAAGAACGCATCGACCGCGATTGCGGTTTAGAAATCTTTGAGACTCTACAAGCTATTACGGAACTCATTTTTGATCTTGAACACCGATTCGTTCGAGAGGTGGGCAGAAAGCAAGTTGGCCTGCCAGACATTAAAAGATTTGCGACCCACCTTAGAAAAAATAATGATTATGCCAAGCAGATTTACGAGCTAGCGCATCTAGCCAACTTGATTACTCTGACAAACGGGCGCTGGCAACTCAACTCCAATTCGGTTGCGTGGTTGGGTTGGAGTCCGGCAGCAAGATTTGAATCACTCGCAAATACCTGGAGAAAAGCGTTGGGCGATTCTTCAGCCAGTGAGCTGCAAGCTGCTCTGGCCAAAAGCTCCGGGGTGGTTTCGCTGCAGCAAAGCCTGCATAAGACTTACCCGTTTGCTGACGGATCAGTCAATTCCAAAATATCCAAGCTTTCGGTTTTGGCCGCCCTAATTGGGCTCTCAGCGAATGGCTGGATGAGCAGTTGGGCAACCAAAGTTTTGAAGAAGGATTTTGCCGGAGCAAGTAAATTGGCAGAGCAAAAATTACCCGCACCGCAAAGCAAACTAATTCTTCAGGCAGACCTGACCTTGATTGCACCGGGGCCACTGCCAACCGATGTTGAAATTTTGCTTCGTAAATTTGCAGACACAGAACAAGTCGGCATGGCGTCGACCTACCGGCTTTCGGCACTGAGTATTAGCCACGGCCTCGAAACCGGGATGACCGTCGTTGAAATTCGTGAACTTCTGCTAAAACTTTCAGATAACTCGATCCCGCAGCCAATCGAGTACCTTCTTAATGAGGCGGAGATAAGATTTGGCCGACTGAAGATAGCCTCAATGGCTGAAGACTCGCGCTGTTATTTGAGCTCTTCCGACCCGGTTCTCATCGCCGAGATTCAAAATGAATCAAAACTCAAGCCGTTTGCTTTTCAACTTCTTGAAGAAGGTGTTCTAGCCACCAGATTCGAGGCCGAGGTAGTTTATTTTGCTCTACGAGAAATAGGTTTTGTGGCAATCCGAGTGGATGAAGCCGGCAAAGTAATTTCACCTTTGGCAGCAACGCGTCAGGTTGCTGAGGAAGAAAAAATTAACTCAACCCTGAGCGATATTCAAAGGTTGCGAATTCAAGAAACTAAACTCGGCGACGCTCCAGATGATGATGATTTGCAAAGACAGATTCAATTGGCCATAAAAAATAAAGCCAAGGCTAGGTTTACCGTCAGCAGTAGCTCTGGTGACGAAATTGAATTCCTATTGGAACCTATCGGTATTGCTAATGGTCGCTTGAGGGCTAAAGATCGCAAGGCTGACATTGAGCGAACCCTGCCAATCACCAGCATCATCAGAGTTGTTCTGGACTAGCGGCGGTAAGTGAAGCACTCAGGCGGGATAGGCTTTAAGGATGACTAACGGACCACTAATTGTGCAGAGCGATAAGACCGCGCTGCTAGAAGTGGATCATCCGCTGGCCGCCGAAGCTAGACACGATTTAGCCGTCTTCGCTGAATTGGAACGAGCGCCAGAACACATTCACACCTACAGAATCACGAGACTGGGCCTCTGGAACGCTAGGGCCGCCGGGCACGATGCTGATTTTGTGCTTGGCGTTCTAGACAAATACGCCAAGTTTGCCGTGCCTAGCGGCGTAAGAGCCGACATCACTGAAACTATGAGCCGTTATGGCCGCCTCTCAATTCGCAAGAGCGATACCGGAGACCTTGAGCTATTTTCAACCGACCGCGCAATTCTTTTAGAGGCAAGCAAGCACCGCAAAATTTCGGAACTGCTTGATGGGCCAATCTCCAACGAAGCATTCCGCATCCAGCCGTGGGCACGTGGGCAGGTAAAGCAAGAGCTTCTAAAACTTGGTTGGCCTGCTGAAGATTTTGCTGGCTACACACCAGGTACTCCACATGAGATTGCCCTGGGGACCGGCGACTGGAAAATTCGCGACTACCAAACAAAGGCAGTTGAAAAATTCTGGGAAGGTGGCTCAGGTGTGGTTGTCCTTCCCTGCGGTGCCGGAAAAACTATTGTTGGCGCCGCAGCTATGGCGACTGCAAAAACTAACACTTTGATTTTGGTAACCAACACTGTTTCAGCAAGACAGTGGAAAGCAGAACTGCTAAAGCGAACCTCATTGACCGAGGAAGAGATTGGCGAATATTCCGGATCACTAAAGGAAGTCAAACCGGTAACTATCGCCACCTACCAAATTTTGACCACCAAACGTAAGAATGAGTATGCGCACCTAGCTTTGCTAAATGCCAATGACTGGGGGCTGATTGTTTACGATGAGGTGCATCTGCTGCCAGCCCCAATATTCAAGATGACCGCTGACTTGCAAGCGCGCCGTCGCCTTGGACTTACCGCAACCCTGGTTCGCGAAGATGGCAAAGAGGGCGACGTGTTTTCACTTATCGGTCCTAAAAGATTTGATGCGCCGTGGAAAGAAATTGAGGCTCAGGGTTACATTGCCCCCGCAGCTTGTTTTGAAGTTCGAATTGATCTGCCAGATACGGAACGCATGGACTACGCGGTTTCCAGCCAAGAAGACCGATACCGAATTGCGGCAACGTCTCCGACTCGCATTCCAGTCATAAAGAAATTGATTGAAAAACACAAAGGTGAGCCAACCCTGGTAATTGGACAGTACCTAAGTCAGATTCATGAAGTTTCGGCCGCACTGAACGTTCCTGAAATTACCGGAGAGACGCCGGTTGACGAACGCGAAAGATTATTCGAACAGTTCCGGAGTGGCGAACTAACTACCTTGGTCGTTTCAAAGGTTGCAAACTTTTCAGTTGACTTGCCGGAGGCATCGGTGGCTATTCAAATCTCTGGCTCGTACGGTTCCCGTCAAGAAGAGGCTCAGCGTCTGGGGCGCCTGCTACGCCCTAAGGCAGACGGCAGAACTGCTAGTTTTTACACCCTTATTTCGCGAGACACTGTGGATCAGGACTTCGCCCAGAACCGTCAGCGCTTCCTGGCGGAGCAGGGCTACAGCTACGAGATTATGGATGCCCACGCGCTCTGAGGCCTCACAGCAGACACGCGGGGCTCTCGCAGCCTTCTCACAGCAAACTCTCTGAGACTTAAGGCATGGAAAACGTAAAGGTACTTATCGTCGATGACGAACCCAACATCCGTGATCTGCTCTCTACCAGCCTCAGATTCGCTGGATTTAGCGTTCACGCGGTAGCCAATGGTGCCGACGCCGTTCAAGCGGCCGAAAAAGGCGAACCAGACATCATCTTGCTAGATGTGATGTTGCCCGACATGAACGGGTTTAGCGTCACTAAGAAAATCCGATCTATGGGAATCAATGCCCCGGTTCTATTCCTCACCGCTCGCGATGAAACTGAAGACAAAATCACCGGCCTGACCGTAGGCGGTGACGACTATATGACCAAGCCATTTAGCTTGGACGAAATCGTTGCGCGAATTAACGCAATTCTTCGCCGCACCAAGGCAGCTGAAGTTGAAGACTCCGTGCTTGAGGTGGGCGAAATAAAGATCAATCAGGATGCCCACGACGTATTTGTAAATGGCACGATAGTTGACCTAAGCCCAACCGAGTACAAGCTGCTTAGGTTCCTGATTTCAAACCCAAACCGAGTGCTGACTAAGGCGCAAATCCTTGATCATGTTTGGGAATACGATTTCAACGGCGAGATGGGCATTGTGGAGTCATATGTTTCATACCTTCGCAAGAAACTTGACCCATTGACCACCGAGCCGCTAATTCAGACCAAGCGCGGAGTTGGCTACATGTACAAAACCACGAAGAATAGTAAGTAACACTTCTCCAAGATTGGCTGCAATTGAATTCAAAGTTTAGTTTTGCCTGGCAGCGCATTTCTCTGCGCACCAAGCTAACTGCGCTTTCAGTTGCACTCATCGGTGTATTGCTGATGGTCTCTAGCCTTGGCACAGTAGCTTTGCTGAGGACCTACCTGCAGACCAACGTAGATACGCTACTTACCTCAACGGCCATTGCCCTGAAGGATGAGAACCCTGTTCTGATTGAGCAACGCCTGGCAACCAAACAACTTCAGCTTCCTAGTTTGCCGACAGATTTTTACATTGCCTACCTTGACCAAACCGGTGGGTTGCTAATTGGACTTATGTCTTCTGCGGCGGACTCAAACGATGTTCCGAACCTTTCCAATTTCTCTGCCAACTACGTTGAGTTGACCCAGGGCATTCCTTTTGAGGTCAACCAAAAAGGTGAAATAGGTGACGACACCGATGGAGTTGGCTGGCGCATGGTTGCGGTTGGACTAACCGACATGCCAGGTTCCCTGGTGGTTGCGTTGCCAACCGGAGCCAACCGTGCACTGCTTTCTCAGTACGCGCTTATTGGTGGCGGATTTGGAACTCTGCTACTGCTGCTATCTGGATTGAGTATTTGGTTGACCATTTCCTCAGCCCTCAAACCTCTCAGAGAGGTGGAACGCACTGCTGAAGCAGTCACAGATGGTGACATCTCTCAGCGCTTGCTGGAACAAGACGGCAACACAGAAATTGCCAAGCTCAATCGCTCGCTAAACACAATGCTCGACGGCATTGAAACCGCCATGCAGGATCGCTCGAAGACCCTGGATCAGATGCGTCGCTTCGTTGCCGATGCAAGCCACGAGTTACGCACTCCCCTGGTGTCTGTTCGAGGCTACGCAGAGCTTTATCGCATGGGCGCCCTGAACAATCCAGAAAAAGTGGCCGAGGCAATGGGCCGCATCGAAAGCGAAGCGGTGCGAATGACCGGTCTGGTTGAGAGCCTCTTGACTTTGACTCGAATGGATGAAACCACAAAACTTGAAACTGCCAAGACCAACATCGTTGCTCTTGCCGTTGACGCCGCTAAGGATGCTTCAGTGGCAAACGGAGACCACAAAATTATTGTTACTGATCTGAGCGGTTCCGAACTTTCCGAAGCAGACACTATTGAAGCAAATGTTGATGCAAACGCCATGCGTCAGGTGCTTACAAACCTATTAGCAAACGCAGCCCGCTTTTCGCCAAACGGCGCCCAGATCGAAATTGCACTGGACAACCACGCAGCAGTAAATGGGCGGAAATATTTGACGTTAGAAGTTCGCGACCACGGAGAAGGAATTCCTGAGCAGCTTCGTGAAAAAGTTTTTGAGCGTTTCTACAGAGTGGATAATTCCCGCAATAGTGAGACTGGCGGTTCCGGTCTTGGGCTTGCAATTGTGTCCACGATTGTTGCGCGTCACGGTGGCACCATCTTGGCGGTTGAGACTCCTGGCGGCGGCGCCACACTCAGGGTTTCAATTCCTGCCTAGAGAACCACTTTTACACAGTTGCTCCAGCCGGCCACAAACTTAGCCGAATGACGACCATTATGTTTTCATGACTCATTTCAGCGTGGATAGCGAACAGGTATTGGCGGCCAATGCGGCCATCCAAAACACAATCTTGAGATTGAGCACAGAAGCTGACACGTTGTTAGCTCAGTTGCAAAACCTACAATCAAGCTGGACCGGTGTTGCTGCCAACAGCTTCCAAGACCTTGTAATTCGATGGCGCGCGACGGCAGCAACTGTTGACACTCAACTTGGTGAGTTAGGCACAGCTCTCGGCATCGCTGCTGCACAGTATTCCGAAATCGAGTTCGCCAACCAGCGACTGTTTTTATAGGTGTCACTAAACAAAAAACGGGCGATTCCCGAAGGAACCGCCCGCCTTTTTTGAAACTTTAGAAATCCATTCCGCCGCCCTGAGGAGCAGGAGCTGCTGAGGCAGGCTCTGGCTTCTCTGCGACAACTGCCTCTGTGGTCAAGAACAAACCAGCAATAGAAGCCGCGTTCTGCAGAGCTGAACGTGTCACCTTTACTGGGTCGTTGATGCCTTCCTTCAGCATGTCTACGTACTCTCCGGTTGCGGCGTTTAGACCGTGACCTGAAGGCAATCCCGCTACGCGATCTGCTACAACACCAGGCTCAAGACCCGCGTTTAGCGCGATCTGCTTTAGCGGAGCCGAGATTGCAACGCGAACGATGTTCGCACCAACAGCCTCATCACCGGTTAGTGAAAGCTTCTCGAAAGCAGCCTTGCCAGCCTGTAGTAGAGCAACTCCACCACCGGCAACGATGCCTTCTTCAACAGCTGCCTTAGCGTTGCGAACTGCATCTTCGATGCGGTGCTTGCGCTCCTTCAGCTCAACCTCGGTAGCCGCTCCAGCCTTGATAACTGCAACACCACCGGCTAGCTTGGCTAGACGCTCCTGTAGCTTCTCGCGGTCGTAGTCGCTATCGGTGTTATCAATCTCGCGACGGATCTGCTCAACGCGACCTGAAATCATGTCGGCATCGCCGGCACCTTCAACGATTGTGGTTTCGTCCTTGGTGATAACGACCTTGCGTGCGCGACCTAGAAGATCAAGTGTGGTTGCCTCAAGCTTTAGACCAACTTCTTCAGAAATAACCTGACCGCCGGTCAAGATTGCGATGTCCTGAAGCATTGCCTTGCGACGGTCACCGAAGCCTGGAGCCTTAACAGCAACTGACTTGAAGATTCCGCGGATTTTGTTAACGATCAAAGTTGCAAGCGCTTCACCGTCAATGTCTTCAGCAATGATCAACAGTGGCTTGTTTGCCTGAATCACCTTGTCAACAATTGGCAGGATGTCCTTGATGTTTGAGATCTTTGAATTAGCGATCAAAACATAAGCGTCTTCAAGAACAGCTTCCTGACGCTCTGGGTCAGTCACCATGTAGGCAGAAACATAACCCTTGTCGAATCGCATACCCTCGGTTAGCTCAAGCTCAATTCCGAAAGTGTTTGACTCTTCAACGGTTACTACACCTTCGCGACCAACCTTGTCGATTGCTTCGGCGATGAGTTCACCAATCTGTGAGTCACCAGCAGAGATAGATGCGGTAGCAGCAATCTGCTCCTTCGTCTCAACTGGCTTTGCGTTTGCGTGCAGCTCTTCGATAACGGCCTTAACTGCCTTCTCGATTCCGCGCTTCAAAGTAATTGGGTCTGCACCGGCAGCAACGTTGCGAAGACCTTCGCGAACAAGTGCCTGAGCAAGAACTGTTGCTGTCGTGGTTCCGTCACCGGCAACGTCGTCAGTCTTCTTTGCAACTTCCTTAACCAATTCAGCACCGATGCGCTCGAACGGATCGTCTAGTTCAATTTCTTTAGCGATCGAAACACCATCGTTTGTGATGGTTGGGGCGCCCCACTTCTTTTCAAGAACAACGTTGCGTCCGCGAGGACCAAGGGTCACCTTTACTGTGTCTGCGAGGATGTTTAGACCGCGCTCAAGACCGCGGCGAGCCTCTTCGTCAAACTTAATGATTTTTGCCATTGGGGTTCAATCTCCTATTAGTTTTGGCACTCTACCTAGGTGAGTGCTAATAGTTCTATTTTGGCACTCTCACCCCTAGAGTGCAAATAATTCACACCCATGCAGCCTGACCAAAAAATCGGGCAAGCGAAAACCCCCTCCTTTCGGAGGGGGTTTCCTGAAACCTAAGTCGTAGCTTAGATAACGTGTACTGCGTCTGCCTGAGGACCCTTGTCGCCGTTCTTAACTTCGAACTCTACGCGCTGGTTTTCCTTCAGTTCCTTGTAGCCTTCTGACTGGATTGCTGAGAAGTGTACGAATACATCTGCTCCGCCATCCTGGGTAATGAATCCAAAACCCTTTTCAGCGTTGAACCACTTGACGGTTCCTTGTGCCATTTTTTACTCCTGTTGCTATGGGAACAACCCGAAAATTCCCCGGGCTGAGTCGCATAGAAAAGAGCTTGTGCTACGGATACTGCTACGACCAAGTTCAACACTAGACCCTAAAGGGGGTCTATGGGAATCAGTTATAGAACGGTTATAACCCTTTATTCCTCTGGGTATGTGTAGTTTGACCCCAAAACCACTGTGATTGGGCCGGCAAATTCGGGAGAAACCAGCACTTCCGGGAAGCCAATCATGGCCGCAATTGCCTCGGCATCGGCCCTAAATAGCTCATCGGTGATGGTGACCACTGTCGTTTCGATCTTCACAGGTTTCTCATCCGCATCAACAAGCACCGATGCGCCGGTCACGTTATATCCGGAATCCTTAAGCAACTGCCCTGCCTTACCGGCTAGCTCATTGCCACCGCCATCAAGCACCACAACCGCCGGTCGCGATTCAACGCTGGCACTTGGTGAAGAATTTGAACTTGGCAAATAGCCGTCAAAGACCGATGAGCTCTCAATCAACTTCATAGTCCCATAGCCAACACCGGCTACTACGGCAGCAGCCAAGAAGACTCTAAGCCATTCAAAAATTCGATCTTTTGCAGTTCGGCGAGCACGGTGGCGACCACCGTGAACCGTTGCCGAATCGAACTCGTCGATTGGGAACTTTTTAGCCATGATTCCTGCTTATCTTTGAAGAGCATTATTTGCTGATTACCTAATATTAGGTGAGCTTAGGAGACAACCGTGGACTATCCAGTAAAGAAGACCGATGAGCAGTGGCGCGAAGAACTCACTGAGTTTGAATATCACGTATTGCGTCAGGCCGGCACCGAGCGCGCCTACACCGGAGAACTTCTAGAAGAGCACCGCGAAGGAATCTTCTCTTGCCGAGGCTGCGGGGCCGAGCTTTTCAGAAGCAAAGCTAAGTTTGATTCGCACTGCGGTTGGCCAAGTTTTTACGAGCCTCAAGAAGGCGATGCGGTTGAACTCCTCGAAGATCGCTCTCATGGCATGAGTCGAGTTGAGGTTAGATGCAAAAACTGCGGCTCTCACCTAGGTCATGTATTCGAAGATGCTCCTCAGACACCAACCGGTGATCGCTATTGCATTAACAGCGTTAGTATTACTTTCACAGAGAGCAAGTAAGTTCAAAATCAAAAGCCTTAAACCGCCGAGCAGTGTTTATTTGCCTGGTCGGCTCAAAAAAAATGGACCCCGTTTGGGGTCCATTTTCTTATTTGAGCCGACCAGGGGACTCGAACCCCTAACCCTCGCATTACAAGTGCGATGCGCTACCAATTGCGCCAGGTCGGCCGATAGCCCAAGGGCTACCTTTTCTGAATTCCGAAAAACCCAGAAGTTTTTATATTAGTTGACTGAGACGCTTTGTAGGAACTGCGCAAAGCGTGCCGGGCTATAGAAATCGGCATTGTTCTCAGTCTGGAATGGCTGGTTGTTGACCATCACGAACGGAGTGCCCTCAACTCGGTACTGGGTTCCTGGGATGTTCTCATTCAAGGTCTTTGAAGTAATGTCTGAAACCCAAGCCCCAAAGCGCTTCTCATTAATACAGGACTGAATTTCAGAGGTATTTGTAATGCCCGCTTCCTTCGCGCGCTCAAATAGCTCTGAGTTGTCCGGACCGGCGAGGCCCTCTTCTGGCTGGTTCTCAAATAAGAGGGAGTTGAATTTGAAGAATGAATTTGGTGAGTATTCGGCAACGCAAACTGCAGCATTGGCAGCGCGGCTTGAGTACTCATTAGGTGTGCCTCGGCCATCTAGGAACGAGATTGGGTGAATTTCCAAAGTTGCGGCACCTTTGGTGACCCAGCTTTCAAACTGTGACTGGTTTGGAAGTTCAAAGTCACGACAGAACGGGCACTGGTAGTCGATGTAAACCTGAATGTTTGGCACATTAACGCCACCCTCCCCTGGGGCAGGTGTGTAGTCAGGAGTGAAGGCCTCAAGGTTGGTTCCAATCTTGATGCCGTAGTTGAAGGCCATGTTCTTTGGCTCAACGGTTTCCTTGTTTGCGCCAGAGATAAGGGCAAAGGCAACTAGACCAACTACTGCGATAACGGCTCCGCCGACTCCAAACTGCAGGGCTGCACGCTTGCGCTTTTCGTCTTTTTTGTGCTGCTCGCGCATCAACTTGGCTTTGGCACGGGCCTCTTCACGCTGTTCAGATCTGGTTTGTTTTTCGCGGCTCAAATTGGGGTCCTTACGTATTCGTCACAATTCAGTGACATTGGGGAACTTCTAGTTTAGACCAGCCCCCGCAGATGCCATAATGGCTGTACCCAAGGGCGCCGCTTTTGGGGTTCTATTCACTATGGATCGTCCGGCACGTACCTGCCGGTGAAGGAAAATCATGGCATCAGTGCACTTTAAAGACGCTAGCCGCCTATATCCAGGCGGAAACCGCGCAGCAGTAGACAAAATCAACCTAGAAATCAAAGATGGCGAATTTCTAGTTCTAGTAGGCCCATCGGGGTGTGGAAAATCAACCACCCTGCGCATGCTGGCTGGCCTAGAAGAGGTCAATTCAGGCCACATTATGATCGGTGACCGCGATGTCACAGACATCCCACCTAAAGACCGTGACATTGCGATGGTGTTCCAAAACTACGCACTTTACCCACACATGACCGTGGCCGAGAATATGGGCTTCGCTCTGAAGATTGCCGGAGTTAAAAAAGAAGAACGTGCTGAGCGAGTACTAGAGGCAGCCAAACTTCTTGACCTTGAGCCTTACCTGGATCGTAAACCGAAGGCTCTATCTGGAGGACAGCGTCAGCGCGTGGCCATGGGTCGTGCAATTGTGCGCAAGCCTCAGGTTTTCTTGATGGACGAACCGCTTTCAAACCTGGATGCAAAACTTCGCGTTCAGACTCGTACTCAGATTGCTTCGCTGCAGCGTCGCTTGGGTGTGACCACCGTTTATGTAACTCACGATCAGGTTGAAGCAATGACCATGGGCGATCGCGTTGCAGTTCTAAAAGACGGTGTGCTTCAGCAGGTTGCTACCCCGCGCGAACTTTACGAAAACCCGGCAAACGTTTTTGTTGCTGGCTTCATTGGCTCTCCAGCTATGAACCTGCTTCAGCTTGAAATCGTTGACGGTGGTGTTCAATTTGGTAACACGGTGCTACCGATTGAGAAGAAGTTCCTTTCAAAGACCAAGGCTAAGAGCGTCACCGTTGGTATTCGCCCGGAGAACCTGACAGTCTCAAAGAAAGAAGGCATCCAAGTTGATGTTGATGTGGTCGAAGAGCTTGGCGCTGACGGTTACCTATACGGAACCAGCCACCTAAACGGCGGAAACCAAGATATCGTTTCTCGAGTTGACGGACGAGTTCACCCAGCAGCTGGAGATACTGTTTTCCTAAAGGCTGATGGTGGAATTGTGCACCTGTTTGACGTTGAGTCAGGCGAACGCTTGAACTAGAAGTTAAAGAAAAAATCCCGATCATTTCTGATCGGGATTTTTTTTGATCTACTTCTTGACGACTCCAGCTAGAACCTGGTGAAGGTTCTTGGCTTCTTCGTCGTTGACTGAAACTACAAGTCGACCGCCACCTTCTAGTGGCACTCGAAGAATAATTAGACCTCTTGGCTCGCGCTCGGCTTCCATTGGTCCGTCACCGGTACGTGGCTTCATTGCTGCCATTGAGAACTCCTTGAATTGCTGGCTAATTAGCCTGAAGTTCTATTATCCCACGCTCAGCCAGGCCCTGAGTGCCGTCTCGCAGGCGTAGATCTGGCCAACCGGCACGGCTTCGTCGTCTGCGTGGGCCTTACTTGGGTCGCCAGGGCCAAAATTTACTGCCGGAATGCCTAATGCGCTGAATCGGGCTACATCTGTCCAGCCGTACTTTGGCCTAGCCACCGTTTTGGTGGCAGCCACGAAAGCCTGCGCCTCTGGGCGGTCCAAACCGGGCCTGGCCCCCTCTGCCATGTCGACCACAGTCAATGTCATATCCAGTATTCCGGCAAAGACCTCACGCAAATGAGCCTCTGCCTCGACAGCTGACTTATTGGGAGCAAATCTGTAGTTCACGGTCAGTAGGCAATCATCTGGGATTACATTTGTGGCCATTCCGCCATTTATCAAAACGGCATTCAGGCTCTCTCGATAGACCAATCCCTCAACATCAACTTCAGCAGGCACATAGTCTGCCAACACCGATAACGCCCCGGCTGCTGTATGGATTGCGTTCTTGCCCATCCACGGTCTAGCCGAATGTGCCTTGATGCCTGAAAAATTTAGCTCTGCCCGCATGGTGCCGTTGCAGCCGCCTTCAACTTGCGCAGCGGTAGGTTCACACAAAACAGCAAATGACCCCTCAAGCAGTTCGGGGCGATTTCTAGAAAGACGACCGAGGCCATTCTTACTTGCTTCCACTTCTTCGTGATCGTAAAAAATCCAGGTGACATCACTGACCGGTTCAGAAACAGTAGCGGCCAACTTCAACTGCACTGCAACTCCGGCTTTCATATCTACGGTTCCTCGACCAAAAAGAACTTGCTCACGTTCCATGGAAAGCATCTGGACCGGTAGGTTTCTTGCGACGGGAACAGTATCGATGTGACCTGCAATAACTACCCTTGATGCACGCCCCAGGTTGGTGCGGGCCACAATTGCATCACCGTCTCTAATCACTTCTAGGTGGCTGTAGCGCTTCAGCGCAGTCTCAATTGCGTCGGCAAGTTGCTTCTCATTGCCGGAGACAGATTCAATATCGCAAATCTCGCGGGTAAGTTCTACGACGTCCGCTTCCAGATTGAGAACTGGGATGTGTGCTGCTGTAGGCATAAAACGAGCCTAACTTGTAACGTTGTTTCTATGACGTTTTTAGAGAGCAATGCTTGGGGTCACGGCCTAGCCACCGTAGCTGCAGATGGCACAATTTTGGATGTTCACTATCCAAATCCAGCGCTTGGCGATGCCCCAAAAACAGACGCGCTCTGGGTTGTACCAAAAGAACTTGATGCCTTGGTAGGCACCGACGAACGTCGCCGCGTTCGCTCCGAAGTGATTCGCACCGAAATTGATCTGAGCGCTCCGGTCACCTCAACCGCAGATGCTTACCTTCGACTGCAACTGCTTTCTCAACTAATTGTGAAACCAAACAGCATCAACCTTGAGGGTCTGATTCCTAACTTGCCAATCGTGGCGTTCACCAATGTTGGGCCAGTGGCAATCGATGAGCTTGATGAACTTCGCCCAGCTCTCACACGAGCGGGAATTAGTGTTTACGCCATCGACAAATTCCCTCGGCTGGTTGATTACGTGACTCCAAAGAAAGTGCGTATCGCAGACGCATCCCGAGTTCGCCTTGGCGCCTATCTCTCCCCCGGCACCACCATCATGCACGAGGGCTTTGTGAACTTTAATGCTGGAACCCTAGGCAGCTCAATGGTTGAGGGAAGAATCTCGCAGGGTGTTGTAGTTGGCGATGGCGCAGACATCGGCGGCGGCGCGTCAATTATGGGCACGCTCTCTGGCGGAGGTAAAGAGCGCGTTGCAATTGGTGCGCGAGCTCTACTGGGGGCAAACTCAGGCGTTGGAATTTCTATTGGTGATGACTCAGTGGTTGAGGCCGGTCTCTATGTAACCGCGGGAACCAAAGTCACAATCATTGATGAACAGGGTGAACGCACCGCCAAGGCTTCAGAGCTTTCTGGAGTTGCCAACCTTTTGTTCCGCAGAAATTCTGTGACCGGTCGCGTTGAAGTGTTAGCGCGCAAGGGTGATGGAATTGTGCTCAATTCAATTTTGCACGGCTAATTTCCCGTAACTGAATCCCAGCCTTTTTCAGGCAGCGCGTTTGCGCCCAGCATTACCGGTGACGGCCCAGCAGACAAAACTACACCGATGGGTTTGAACGCTCTTGGAATTTGGGCATCACTTGGAAAAGTTGCCAGCAGCGAGTGATCTTCTCCCCCGCCGATGACCCAATCTTTTACGTTCGCGTCGATTGCCCTTGCCGCTTCTTCAAGCACGGCCTCAAAACCCTGAAGCATCAGTGGGTCAATTTGAATCGTCACATTGGAAGCCTTAGAAATTCTTGCTGCATCTTTAGCTAGTCCATCGGAAAGATCCAACATCGCGGTTGCTCCGGCAACGGCTGCTTCCACTCCGGCAGCGATTGGCGGCACTGGTCTACGCTGAATGTTCACCCAATTGTCGTAGGCAGAAATCGCATCGGTGTTTTCGCTTTGCAGCAGAGCTAAACCTGCGGCGGCCCTGCCGAGGGTCCCAGCAACAGCAATAACGTCGCCAACCTGGGCCCCTGAGCGCAGCACCGGTTCGCGACCTTCAAGTGAGCCGTGAGCCGCAACCGAAATCATTACCTGATCACTTGCGGCCAAATCTCCACCAACAACTCCGCATCCTGGCGCCAGCTGTTCGCAAGCCTCTCGAAGGCCATCAGCAAACGATTCAAGCCAAGAAACCTGAGTGCTTCCAGGTGCGGTCACGGCAACTACTAAGGCAGTCGGCACTGCACCCATGGCTGCTACGTCAGCAATATTGCTGGCCACCGCTTTCCAACCCAAATCGTAACCGCTGGACCAATTCAACTTGAAGTCGTGATCTTCAACGAGGGTGTCGGTAGTTACTACAAAGCGTCCGTCCGGGGAAGAAATAACTGCGGCATCGTCACCCGGACCTACGAGGGCGTGCTCTGAAAGATTCAGGCGCGCAATGGTGCGCTTTAAGCTCTCGTTCTCGCCGAGCGAGTTGATGGTTTCTTCAAATGACACATAACAAAGGTAGCCTGTTGGAGATGAAGATTTTCAAATCCGCCAAAATTTTGGCTCTCGCGCTGGCGCTTTCCTTTAGCCTCAGCGCATGCGCCCCCACCGTAAACCTAGAGGTTGCGCCACTTGCCAACGACCCATCCTGTGCGGAGGTAATTGTGCGATTGCCAGACACGGTTGCGGACCAAGACAAGCGAGCATCAAACGCACAGTCAACTGCAGCTTGGGGAAATCCTGCTGCCGTCATTTTGCGTTGCGGACTAGAACCCCTACCAGCCAGCACACTTACCTGTGTGACCGCTGGAGACATTGACTGGTTGGTAGATGACTCGGCAGCACCAAGCTACCGATTCATTACCTTTGGTAGGAGCCCAGCTACAGAGGTAGTTGTAGATTCGACCGTCGTGGCCGGGGTGACTGCCTTAGAAGAACTTGCCGGTGCGGTGCAAAATATTGAGTCAACAAAACTCTGCTTGGAATAACGGCAAATTTATTTAGTTCGAGCCAACTCAATAAGCTCGTCAATTAAATCTGGGTATTCAAGGCCGGTAGCTGCCCAAAGTGAAGGAAACATGGATAGCGGGGTAAAGCCCGGCATAGTGTTTATTTCATTAATCAAGAAACCGTTTTTGGTTAAGAAGAAATCGGCTCTGGCTAAGCCCTCACATCCCAAAGCGTCAAATGCTTTGGCCGCCAATTTTTTCATTTCTTGTAATTCTGCTTCGGTTATTTCAGCCGGCACAACCAACTGCACTGAATCCTCGTCTTGGTACTTGGCATCGAAATCGTAGAAATCGCGTCCGCTCACGATTATCTCGCCTGCAACTGAAACCCTTGGTGCGGCTCCGTCACGTCCCTGAAGGACCGCAACTTCAACTTCACGGCCTTCAATTCCGCACTCAACCACAAGCTTGTTGTCTTCTTTGAATGCGGTTTCAACAGCCATAGCAAAATCAGACATGGTCTTTACTTTGCTAACCCCTTTTGAAGAACCAGCGCGAGCGGGTTTAACAAAAAGTGGCAATGGGCCAAGTCGTCGAACTTTTTCTAGGGCTGACTCAGGATCTGCCAGCCATTCATCGAGGTTAATTACAACGTGTGCGGTAGCAGGAACGCCAGCAGCTAAAAATGCATCCTTAGAAAGTTCTTTGTCCATGCCGCGCTGGCTAGCCAGCACGCCGTTTCCTACGTAGGCAACGCCCACGGACTCTAATTCGCGCTGCAAGGTACCGTCTTCACCGTAGGGCCCGTGTAAAACCGGGAATACAACATCAATGACCCCTAGCGAACTGCGACCGCCATTTTCGTCGGTCTTGAAAAGTTCGCGAGAGCCATCGGTTGCAAATTCAACGCTGGTTCCATTTGGCTCAACGGTGGCTAGTTTGCCTTTACGAAGCGCCCACTTGGCTGCATCGTCTTCGGCAATAATCCAATCGCCGGCTTTTGTAATTCCTACTGGGATCAGATTGTATTTATTGCGATCAATCGCCCCCATCACTCCGGCAGCGGTGGCACAAGAAATTTCATGCTCAGATGAGGGACCACCAAAAAGTAGTGCGATGTTTAGCTTGGTCATTTGCTTGATTGTCTAGCCGCTACTCGTTCACTGGGTCATCAGCACCGTGAGTAAGGTGTGGTGCGATGTCTCTTGGGTTCATCTTGCCCTCGAGCACTAACTGAACCTGTTCAACGATTGGCATAGATACATCTTTGGCCTTGGCAAGCTGAAGAATTGGGGCAACCGAGGCAAGGCCTTCAGCGGTCTGTGACATGCGGCGCTGCACTTCACGCAAGGTGTAACCCTTGCCAAGCATTTCGCCGGCCTTGTGGTTTCTAGAAAGCGGAGATTCAGATGTGGCAATCAAGTCGCCCAGTCCGGCCAAACCAACCATGGTTTTTTTCTTCGCACCATAGGCAACCGCGAACCTGGTCAGTTCAGCAAGCCCGCGGGTCATGATTGAAGCTTTAGTGTTTTGCCCGTACCCAACGCCATTCACAATTCCGATAGCAACAGCAATAAGGTTTTTTAGAATTCCACCAAACTCGGTACCGATCACATCTTTGTTGGTAAAGGTTGTGAAGTATTCATTGCTTGCCGCTTGAGCAACCGCAATTCGAGTTTCTTTATCTACGCTCGCAGCCACCGAAGCAGTTGGTTCTTCGGCAGCAATTTCAAGTGAAAGATTTGGCCCTGAAACAACGGCGATTCTTTCCGGTTCGATTCCGGCAACCTGTTGAATGATTTCACTCATACGTAGGCCGGTTTCTTTTTCAACGCCCTTCATAAGGCTGACAATAATTGCATCCTTTGGAAGCAGGTTGCCCCACTCTTCAAGATTGGCGCGAAGTGACTGAGCAGGCACAGAGATATAAACCTGATCTGCTTCAGCTAAAACCTCGGCAACACTCGTAGACGCTGTCAGTGCCTTTGGCAGCGCAATGCCTGGCAGGTAGTCACCGTTTCGGTGATCGGTGTTAATTTCATCGGCGATATCTTGGCGGCGAGCCCATAGCGTTACCGTGTTAGCGGAATTATCGGCTAGCACCTTTGCGAAAGTAGTTCCCCAGCTACCAGCACCCATTACTGCAATCTTGGTCACTGTC
>JBFYON010000097.1:0-13346 GCA_041303755.1 Micrococcales bacterium
GCTTTGGTGGCATCAAAAATTGGTTGAAGGTCAACATACTTACCGGTTGATTTGTCGATAGGTAATGCTCCGGCAATTACTAACCACTTTGCATCGTTTTCTTTTACGGTCTTCATGGTCAAATCAATGACCGCTTGCCAGTCCTCAGCGCTCAGCGGGCGAGGGGCTTCATTTACTTTTGTGGTTGGTCCATCTTTGATCACCATGGTTGTTGAAACTCGGAGTGTTCCATCGATCCAAAGTGGAATGAGAGATTCTGAGTGACCGGTGCGCTTTAGAACGCTTGGGTCTGAATTGCCAATTGGCACAACTCCAGGAGCAGCCATGCCGACAAGGTTCAAACCTTTGGTCACATTGATACCTTTGCCGGCAAGTTCTTCGGCAACGCCATCTGCACGGTTCACGCCACCTTCAATGAGGTCGTGAACATAATAGGTACGGTCAAGGGTTGGGGCTGGAGTCAGAGTGACTACCGGTGACTTGCTTGACATGAAGTGCTCCTAGATTTGCGGGAAATAGGCTTCAAACTTCATTGTCGAGCGCTCCAAAAAGTATACCGAATGGCTACTTTGTGAGCTCGCTGGCTGTCAGGCTCTGTGGCGCGGAATCCAACTCTTTTGGAGTCGCAATTTGCTCTGTTCCAAGGGCATTTTCATCTAAATCATTGAGCTTTCTAGCGGTAACCAAGACTCTAGTTTCGAGACTGGAAACGAAGGTGTTGTAATCCTTGACTGTGGCGGTAATTGAGCGCCCAAGCTTGTCTGCATGCTCGGCTACCTTGCCTACACGCTCATAAAGTTCTTTACCCAGTTTGATCATGGTTCGAACCTGAGTCTCGTCTACGTTTTGGCGCCAGATGTAATTTATTGTCTTTAGGACGGAGAACAAACTAACTGGAGAAGCCAACGCAACGTTTTTCTTGAATGCGTATTCCAAAAGTCCAGGGTCTGCATCAAGCGCTGCGGAAAGCAGTGATTCGCTAGGCACAAAAGCAATTACAAAGTCAGGGGAAGCGTTCAAACCGGTCCAGTAAGACTTTGATGAAAGAGCATCTACATGGCCCTTTACAGCCTTCACGTGCTCATCGATCAATCGATTGCGTCTAGCTTGTTCTTCGCCGCTCGCTAGATCTGAAATTGTTGATGCTTCTTGGTATGAATTAAATGGCACCTTTGAATCAATTGCCAAAGATTTGCCGCCAGGCAGATTGATTACCATGTCGGCGCGACCAGAACCGGTATCGGTGCTGAAGCTAGCTTGTTCGTTGAAGTCCGCGTGCTTGATTAAGCCTGCTAACTCAACAAGTTTTCGAAGCTGAGTCTCACCCCAAACGCCTCGAATGTTATTTGATGAAAGAGCCTGGGAAAGTGCCTGAGTTTGCTTGCGCAGGGCTGCATCAGAATCAATGGCGTTTTTTAGCTGCTCTTGAATTGTGCCAAATTGCTCTGTGCGGTCCTTTTCAAGGCGGGTAACTACCTGTTGCATTTGCTCTAGGTGAAAGCGAACCGGAGCGATTGCTTCGAGCAACTTGTTTTCGGCACCCTGTTGCTGCAGTGCAGCCGACGCATCATCAGCGGCGCGTTTACGGGAGCGAGATTCGGCAAAAAGGTATCCAACAATCGCACCCAACAAAAGTCCCACCAGCAGGCCGCCAGCTAATACAGCAAAAGTATCCATGCCCCGAGTATCCCATCGGGGTACGACTATTTAGCGCTTTTACTCAGGTGTGGAGCGGCTTGAGAACCTGTTTGGTCGCCGCCAAAAGTTCACTCAGGTTTTCTGCCCCGTGCCGGTCTGCTGCGTGCAAAATAATCCGGGCACAGGCATCGCTGTCAGCGAGTGCGTCGTGATGGTTGAATTCCTCGTGCCCAATCGCATAGGCAACCGCATTCAAACGGTATGACTCAAGGTTGTAGGTCTTTCGCGAGATAGCCAGCGAGCAGGTGTAGTTGAGCTGCGGCAATTCAACACCGATGTGTGCTGCGGTGGATCTCAGTACCCCCATATCGAATGGGGCATTGTGGGCAATCAGCACATCCTCGCCAATGAAGGCCAACATTAGGGAAATTGCTTCGGCAGCCGTTGCCGCACCATCAACATCGCTGGGCCGAATGCCGTGGACTTTGATGTTTCCGGCGTGGAACCAATCATTTGGAACCGGAGGCTGAATCAAAAATGCCAGATTCTCACTGATCTTGCCGTCGCGAACCCGAACCATGCCAACTGCGCAGGGGCTGGCCGGGGAGCCATTAGCGGTCTCAAAGTCGATAGCGGTGAAGTCAATGGGCACGGGCCCAGTCTAGACTTGACCCTCGTGGCTCTAACAATCGGAATCGTGGGACTGCCTAACGTAGGCAAGTCGACCCTCTTTAATGCACTCACCAAGAACAACGTTCTAGCGGCGAACTACCCGTTCGCAACTATCGAACCAAATGTTGGTGTGGTGAATCTACCTGACCCTCGTCTGCAAAAACTTGCCGACATGTACGGTTCCGAACGCTTGCTACCAGCCCCAGTCTCATTCGTCGACATCGCAGGTATCGTGCGCGGAGCATCGGTTGGTGAAGGTCTTGGAAACAAGTTCCTAGCTAACATCCGCGAGGCAGACGCAATTGCGCAGGTTGTCCGTGGTTTCGTTGACGGAGACGTGATTCACGTTGATGGCAAGGTAGACGCCGCGAGTGACATTGAGACCATCAACACCGAGCTAATCCTGGCTGACATGGAGACTCTAGAAAAGTCACGCCCAAGAATTGAAAAAGAAGTAAAAGGCAAAAAGATGGAGCCGGCCGCGCTGGAAACTATCGATGCCGCGCTCGCCGTATTGAATGCTGGGCAGCCAATCTCTTCTTCGAGTGTTGACCTAACTCCTATCAAGGAGCTTGGCCTGCTAACCGCTAAGCCAATTATTTACGTTTTCAACGTTGACGAGTCAATTTTGACTGACGCCGCCAAGAAGAAGTCACTTGCCGATCTTGTTGCACCGGCAGAGGCAGTGTTCCTTGATGCCAAGGTTGAATCTGAACTGATTGATCTTTCGGCAGAGGAAGCCAACGAACTGCTAGCTTCACTCGGTCAAGACGAATCAGGTTTGGATCAGCTGGCCAGAATTGGCTTCGACACCCTTGGCCTGCAGACCTACCTAACCGTTGGTCCTAAAGAGGCACGCGCCTGGACAATCCACAAAGGCTGGACCGCTCCACAAGCTGCTGGTGTAATTCACACCGATTTCCAGCGCGGGTTTATCAAGGCTGAAATTGTTTCTTACGATGACCTGATGGCAGCGGGCACAATGGCCGATGCTAAAGCAGCCGGCAAGGTGCGCATGGAAGGCAAGGACTACGTCATGAAAGATGGCGACGTAGTCGAGTTCCGTTTCAACGTTTAGGTAAACATGGCAGACAAAGAACTTTATTTTGTAGAACGAGAATTCGATGCCTCGATTGATGAACTTTGGAACGCCTGGACTTCGGAGCAAGCGCTAGAACAGTGGTACAGCCCAACCGATTTATGGGTGGTTCCTGGTTCAGTAGTTAGTGAGAATAATGTGGGCGGCCGCTGGGCCGTTGCGGTTGATGTTTCCGCTCACGGATTCAACGCCTATTTCTGGGGTCGCTACAGCGAGGTAGCGATTAATAAAAAACTGGTTCACACTCTTTGCTACAGCCAAGATGAAACTGAGTTCATTGCTCGTGACGACAATGCTCCGGCTCACACCATTGTCATTGAGTTTGACGAACGCGGTGAAAAATCCTGGGCCAAGTTCACCCAGTTTGGTGAGATGCCTGAGGAACAGGCGGAGATGTCACGCCAGGGGATGCTCAGTTATTTCGACAATCTAGAAAAGTTTTTAGCCAAATGAAAACCCAGAAAATATTTGAATGGCTAGGCGTGGCCACCGCAATTGTCTATTCGCTTTTGGTTGCATCGAACACCGGACTTGAATTCTTGGGATTTGCCTTGTTGCTGACCTCTTCGGCATTGATTGGTATCTGGGCGTTCAGAGGCAACCACAGAGGGATCCTGCTGCTCCAATTTTTCTATGCCACAGCCGGAATTATCGGGATGATTCGCTGGCAGTAAAAATGACGGTAATTGACGACTACTTGAAGAAAGTTCCTGCGGGACAACGTAAATTGCTGCAAGAACTTCGTGCCGAAATGCGAAGGCTGTTGCCCGATGCCGAAGAAGCCATCAGTTACGGTTTACCTTGCTTCAAAGTTGATGGAAAAGTGGTTGGTGGTTTCGCTGCAAACAAAAACTTTTGCAGCTACTATCCTTTTGCCGGAGCTACCCTTGGCTTACTAAAGAAAGAGCTTGCGGGTTATTCGCAAACTCTCAGCGCACTGCATTTCACCGAAGAAAAACCTCTAACCAAAAAGATTATTAAGTTGTTGGTTGATACCAAATTGCAGCAAATCGCTGAGGGATATCACCCAAAAAAGAAGAAATAGGCCTTTCGCAGCCATTCCGCACGGTTATTGCTGTTTTGGCACGTAGTCTTAGGCCATGACCGTATTAGTCGGCCGACAGACGGTCTCCCAATTTTCAGAGATTTTGAACCGCGTAAAAAACGCAGGTCTGCTCACCAAGAAGCCAAGCTTCTATGTAATTCGTTTAATAGCAATCTCTGTAATTGCCTCAGCACTTTGGGTCGCTGGCGGATTCGTTGGAGCCTTAGTTAATCAACACTGGGCTTGGATATTTTTGGCCTTCTTAGTGGTTGGTTTGCTGGGCGTGATGTCAGCCCAGTACGGATTTATCGCTCACGAAGCCGCGCACCGTCAAATTTTTAGAAGCAATAAAGCTAACGACTGGGCGGGATTAATCTTGGCCAATCTTTTTGCCGGACTTAGCTACGGCTTTTGGTTGCGCAAACACAACAAGCATCACCAGAAGCCAAATCAAATTGGCGAAGACCCCGATATCGCTATTCGAGTCTTAAGCTTCACGCCAGAATCTCGGGATGAGAAAAAAGGCATTGAGCGTTGGTTCACAAATCGTCAGGGCTACCTGTTTCCACTATTGCTGCTTTTCACTGGCTTTGATCTACTCCTAGACAGCATGGCAAGCCTGAAACGCAAAGAGCGCAAGATTGGCAGCCGAACTTTGGAGTTTGGCTTGATGATTGTTCGGCAAACTGCGCCCTATGTAGTTTTGACTCTGATGTTCGGCTGGGCTTGGGCCATTGCGCTTTGGTTCTTCATGATGTTGATGTTTGGTTTCTTTATGGGAGCGGCTTTTGCACCAAACCACAAAGGAATGCCACTGGTGGAGCGCGATTCCAAGATTGATTTCTTCCAGCGACAGGTTTTGACAAGCCGCAACATTCGCGGATCGTGGTTGACTGACAATCTTATGGGTGGCCTGAACTACCAGGTGGAGCACCACCTTTTCCCATCCATGGCCCGGCCTAATTTAGCCAAAGCACACAAGATTGTTGTTGAGTATTGCCGTGAAAATGCAATTCCACTGGTTGAGATGAATCTTCTGTCTAGCTACGCGGTGATTATGCGTTATTTAAACGATGTTGGGCTCAGCAAAAACAGTGACCCGTTTGTTTGCCCTATGGTCGCTGAACTAAGGCCTAGAAGCTAGAACTTATAAAACTTAAGCAAAAAACCCCGAAGGAGTACTTCGGGGTTTTTCTTAAAGACTTTAGGTGGCTTGGCTTATGCCTTGCTCTTGCATTGGCATGCGCCGCCGCAGCAGTCAACTGCAGTTGAAATCTCTGTCATGGTGTTCTCCTTCTTGCCAGTGGTTATCTGGCCGCAGAATCAGACTACGCCTCTCTATACTGTTGTCAAGGCAGCACAGGAGCCTGTCAGTAGCCTCGCAGAAAGCAAGATAAGTGGACTTTTCAAACATCAACTGGCTGGCCGTATTCGTGGCCTCAATCAGCTCTTTTGTCATCGGTGCAATTTGGTTTGGCCCAAAGACTTTCTACCCAATCTGGATCAAAGCTCAAGGTAGAGAGATGCCTGTGTCAGATGGCAAATCCTCGGCTGCGGAGATGGCTCTGATGTTTGGTGGCACCTATGTTGGGGCTTTAGTCCAGGTAGCAACGCTTTCGGTTTTGATTGAGCTTGCTCGAACCGTGAACCCAACGCTTGGCTGGTCAGAGGGGGCGTTCCTTGGTCTGGTCTTTGGGATCGGAATTGGCGCATTCGCGTCGTTGTCACACAGGTTCTTTGGTCAGGCAAATGGCAATCCCTACAGCGCACTTAAGGTGTGGCTAATTGAAGTTAGCCAAGATGTAGTTTGCTTGACCATCGCCGGCGCGATTATTGGTGCTTGGGTTTAATAAAAATTAGTTGATTGGCTTGTTTTCGGAGCCAACAATTATTGCCCCGGCCGGAACATTCTTTGTAACTACGGCGTTGGCACCAATTTGCGCGCCATCTCCGATTTCAATATCGCCGATGATTTTTGCCCCTGCACCAAGCAGCACGTTGTTTCCAATAGTTGGGTGACGCTTTACTCTGGCGTTGACCTTGCTACCCAGGGTGACACCGTGGTAAATCAAAACGTCGTCACCAACTACTGCTGTCTCGCCAATTACGGCACCCATGCCGTGGTCAATCACTACTCGGCGACCAATTACCGCGCCGGGATGGATTTCAATTCCGGTCAAGAAACGTGACCAAGCGGAAAACATTCTTGCCGGGATGCGCCAGCCCCAAGACCAAAGTTTGTGTCCCACGTGGTGCATCCAAATGGCGTGCAAACCAGGGGAGGTTAAGAAAAGCTCAAGAGCCGATCTGGTGGCTGGATCTTTTGCCAAGCCGGCTTGGATGTCTTCTCTTATACGGATCACTGTGTGGGGTTAAATTCCTCTTGAATGTCACGGTAAAGAGTTGTCGATAGATAACGCTCACCAAATGACGGGATGATTACTACAACAATCTTGCCAGCAAATTCAGGTTTGTGGGCCACTTCTACTGCTGCTTTCACCGCAGCGCCAGATGAGATTCCAGCCAAAATGCCTTCTTCTGCGCCCATTCGGCGTGACCAAGCGAATGCATCGCCGTTTTCAACGGAAATAACCTCGTCATATACGTTGGTGTCCAGGATGCTTGGAATAAAGTTTGGGCCAATTCCCGCAATTGGGTGACCTGCGGCTTGGCCGCCGGTCAATAGTGGCGAGGCAGCAGGTTGAACCGCAAAAACTTTAATGTCATTGTTTAGTTCCTTTAGGCGCTGGCCGGTACCTGTGATTGTTCCACCTGTGCCAGAACCGGCAACCAGTGCGGCAACTTTGCCATCGGTGTCTCGCCAGATTTCCTCGGCGGTGGTTTCGCGGTGAATCTTTGGACCAGCCGGGTTATCAAATTGGCGAACCAACACCGAGCCAGCAATTTCTTTTCCAAGTGCTTCAGCTTTGGCAACTGAGCCTGACATGCCCTCTGCTGCCGGAGTCAAAATTACTTCTGCTCCATAGGCGCGGGTCAGAACTTTACGCTCCAGGCTCATTGAATCCGGCATCACAATAATCACTCGATATCCGCGAGCCGCACCCACCATCGCTAGACCAATGCCGGTGTTGCCTGAGGTTGCTTCAATCAGGGTTCCGCCAGGCTTTAGTTCGCCCGAGTCTTCAGCGGCGTCAACCATGGCAATCGCCAAACGATCTTTCACCGAGCTTGATGGGTTGTAAAACTCCAACTTCGCGTACAGGTGAGCTGCAGCACCATCGGTGACGCGGTTCAAACGCACTAGCGGAGTGTTACCAAAGGCTTCGGTGATGTCGTTGTACATTGCCATTTTGATCCTTATTTCAGAAGTTGTTCTAAGTTTGCCTTATTTTTGTTAGGCAAAAACACCTATTTCTAACTGTTACGAAGGCACAGTAGTTGGCCAAATAGGCCATTACTGGCTAGTCAGGTTAGAGTTTTGGTTGAAAGGTAGAGATGAGCACACTTCCTGTAATTGGCCATTGGATAGACGGTAAAGAAGTCATTGGCAGTTCCACCCGCACCGGCGAGGTTTTCAATCCTGCCAAGGGCGTTGTCACAAAGCACGTCTCACTAGCTGATGCTAAGACCATTCAGAGCGCAATTGCCTCGGCCAAGGCAGCCTTTCCCGCTTGGCGCGATTTGTCACTGGCCCGTCGCCAAGAAATTATCTTCAATTTCAGAGAACTACTGAATCGCAAAAAGCCAGAGTTGGCTGCCATCATCACCGATGAGCACGGCAAGGTGTTGTCTGATGCACTCGGCGAGATCACCCGTGGACAAGAAGTTGTTGAATTTGCCACCGGCATGCCACACCTGCTTAAGGGTTTCTACTCAGAGAACGTCTCTACCGGCGTTGATGTTTATTCAACTCGTCAAGCACTTGGCGTGGTGGGCATTATTAGCCCATTCAACTTTCCTGCCATGGTGCCAATGTGGTTTTTCCCAATCGCGCTGGCTGCAGGTAACGCTGTAATCCTTAAGCCTTCTGAGAAAGATCCGAGTGCGGCAATTTGGATTGCCAAGCTGTTGAAAGAGGCCGGCCTGCCGGATGGTGTCTTCACAGTACTCAACGGAGACAAAGAGTCTGTCGATGGTTTGCTCACACATGAAGATGTAAAGGCAATTTCATTTGTTGGTTCAACTCCAATTGCCAAGTACGTTTACGAAACCGGGTCACAGCACGGCAAGCGGGTTCAGGCATTGGGTGGAGCAAAGAATCACATGTTGGTTCTTCCCGATGCTGATCTTGACCTCGTCGCCGATTCTGCAATCAACGCAGGCTTTGGTTCAGCGGGGGAGCGCTGCATGGCCATCTCCGTGGTAGTTGCTGTTGAGCCGGTTGCCGATGATTTGATCAACAAAATAGTTGATCGCATGAGCAAATTAAAAACTGGCGATGGCACAAAAAATTGCGATATGGGACCACTGGTTACCAAGCAGCACAGAGACAAGGTTGCCTCTTACATTGACATTGCCAAAGCAGATGGCGCAAAGGTTGTTGTCGATGGCCGCGAAGGTTCCTTCGACGGCGATGCCAACGGCTTCTGGCTTGGTCCAACTTTGATTGACAACGTGCCAACAAATTCAAAGGTGTATTCAGAGGAAATCTTTGGCCCAGTGCTCTCCATTGTTCGAGTAAAGACCTATGAAGCGGGCGTAAAGCTAATCAACGATGGCGCGTATGGAAACGGCACCGCAATTTTCACCAATGATGGTGGAGCCGCAAGAAGATTCCAGAATGAAATTGAGGTTGGCATGATTGGCATCAACGTGCCTATTCCGGTGCCAGTCGCGTATTACTCATTTGGCGGTTGGAAGAACTCACTGTTTGGTGACACCAAAGCACACGGAGTTGAAGGTGTTCACTTCTTTACCCGAGGCAAAACAATCACTAGTCGCTGGTTGGACCCAAGCCACGGCGGAATCAACCTAGGCTTCCCGCAAAACTAAGCTCTAGGAAATTAGTTCTGCGCTAACAGCAGAGTGAAGTTTTCCGTTGGTAGCCAACACTGATGAAGTTTCAGCAGTAAGTGGACCAGCGATAGCTGTAAATTTTCCTCCTGCTTGCTCAACAATTGGCACCAGAGCAGCAATGTCGTAAATCTTGAGGTCATGTTCAGCGACAACGTCTACAGCGCCTTCGGCAAGCAGCATGTAACTCCAGAAATCCCCGTAGGCACGAGTGCGCCAAATTTTGCGAGACAGCTCAGTCAGTTCTGAAAGCATGTCGGCCTGATCCCATAGTTGTAAATTGTTGTAGCTCAGCGATGCGTCTTCTAATTCAGATACAGCCGAGACGCTAAGTTTTCTCTG
This sequence comes from Micrococcales bacterium, assembly GCA_041303755.1. Lineage (GTDB taxonomy): Bacteria > Actinomycetota > Actinomycetes > Actinomycetales > Microbacteriaceae > Rhodoluna. The sequence goes on from JBFYON010000097.1 coordinate 9,771, forward strand.
GGTGCCATCAATGTCACGCGTGAATGCGCCAATCTCTGGTGCGGCCCACCAGCGGCGACCCATAGCCGGCGCAGAAACCACACTCACCACAGGCTTCCCGTCAATCGCCAGCGCAATCAGAGTTGCCCATACCGGCACGCCACGCAGATAGTTTGCTGTGCCGTCGATTGGGTCAATAATCCAAGTTCTGTTGCCAGAGCCGGTCGTGCCGTACTCTTCACCAATCAGCGCGTCGCCCGGAGCTTTAGCTGCCAGTAATTTTTTTATCGCCTGCTCAACTGACCTATCGGCATCGGTCACCGGCGAGCGATCAGGTTTGCTCTCCACGTGCAGATCAAGGGCTCGAAATCTTGCCAGTGCAATCTCGTCAGCAACATCGGCTAGCTCCAGGGCTAGTGCAAGATCTTCTTTGTGGCTCATTGGACTAGTGTATTGGCGCTGCTGATTAGGTAAGGCTTATTCAGAACTGCTGTTGTTTGCGATTGACTGAACCAATCTCCGCAGTGAATCAACTCGCGCCGCACCACTCGCTCCCAGCGAGCCTTTCTCAATGGCATCATCAAGTGCGCAATCTGGAGCATCAATAAAGTGTGAGCAATCGCGTGGGCAAGTTTCAATCACTTGCCAAAGATCTTCGAAGGACTTCAATAGATTTTCTGGCTTTACGTGACCAAGCCCAAAAGATCTAACTCCTGGTGTGTCGATAATCCAGCCACCGTTAAATGATTCATCTAGCTTGATGGCACGAACGGAAGAAGAAGTGTGGCGGCCTCTACCGGTCACCACATTTACGCCACCGGTTGCTCTAAGCGCGTGCGGAGCAAGTGAATTTACCAAGGTAGATTTACCAACCCCGGAGTGGCCCACAAACACCGATGTTTGTCCGGCGAGCAAATCCCTAAGTTGTTGAAGAGCAGGTTTATCGGATCTATTTAGCACCACCGGGATGCTCAGTCCGGCGAAGTTAGCCAAGAAATCGCCTGGGTTTGCGAGGTCTGTTTTTGTAATTACCAGAATTGGTTTCAGTCCGGCATCGTAGGCTGCGGCAAGATATCGGTCTATCAGGCGGGTGCGAGGCTCAGGGTTGGCTATGGCAACCACAATCACCATTTGGGTTGCATTCGCAACAATCACTCGTTCAACTTGATCTGAATCATCAGCGCTTCGGCGAAGTAGGGAAGTACGCGGCTCAACACGAACCACTCTTGAAAGAGCGCCCTCTGTTTCAGAGAAATCACCGCTCAGTGCAACTCTGTCGCCAACTACCGCACCGGCTTTGCGAAGCTCTTTGCCCATGGTTGCATTGACCACGCGATCCTCATCGTCAAGCAAAACTCGATACCTACCAACGTCAACACCAATCACCAATCCCAGAGGTGCGTCGTTGTACTCAGGTCTTTTTTTGGTTCGCGGTTTGTTTCCCTTTGGGTTTGGGCGAATACGAACATCGGTTTCATCCAAGTCGTTTTGACCAGGATCAGGCTCATAGAGCCAACTCAAAGTTGCGCTCCGAGCATTTGATTCCACATGGAGGCAAAGTTTGGCATGGTCTTTGAGGTGGTGCCGATATCTTCTATTTGAATTCCTGCAACGCGAAGACCAATAATTGCGCCGGCGGTTGCCATGCGGTGATCTTCATAGGTCTGCCAAAGTGCACCGTGCAAATTATTGCTTGGGTCAATTTCGAGGCCGTCTGCAGTTTCACGGGCTATGCCACCAATGCGATTGATTTCGGCAGCAAGTGCAGCAAGGCGATCCGTCTCGTGACCGCGAAGATGCGCTACGCCGCGAATAATTGTTGGGGAATCGGCAAGAGTAGCTAGCGCAGCAATCACTGGAGTTAGTTCGCCTCCAATTGAAAGGTCAATATCAATTCCGTGAATCTTGCCGGTACCCGTGATTCTTAGCCCGCCGTTCTCACGAACAATTGCAGCACCCATCTGCTGCAAAATGCCATCAAACTCATCGCCAACCTGCGTGGTTGATTCTGGCCAGCCGTTAATGAATACGCTGCCGCCAGCCACCATCGCTGCAGCCAAGAATGGTCCGGCGTTTGAGAGGTCTGGTTCTATCTCAACCGTTCCTCCAGAAATTTCCCCAGGCTCAACTCGCCAAACGGCCGGCTCGGGAGAAGAAACTTTCACGCCACGTTTTTCTAAACAGTCCAAGGTCATTTCAATATGCGGCATTGAAGGCAAGTGCTCGCCTTGGTGGCGAAGGGTCAAACCGTTTTCGTAGCGCGCACCAGCCAAAAGCAAACCAGAAACAAATTGGCTTGATGCCGATGCGTCAATGGTGATATCCCCACCGGCAACCGTTCCGGTTCCATGCACTGTAAAAGGTAGAGCAGCGGCGCCGTCATCGGTTACAGCTACGCCTAGGGCGCGCAGGCTGTCAATCGTGGTGTGCATAGGGCGTCGTCTGGCACCTTCATCGCCATCGAAGCGCACCTCGGCAGCTGCCAACACCGATACCGGCGGCACAAAGCGCATCACCGTTCCGGCCAAGCCGCAGTCGATAGTTGCAGAGCGGTCAAATGGGGCAGGGGTGACCAAAATGCTGCCATCGGTGTTTTCTTGGATCTTTGTTCCCAGCGATCGCAGGGCTGCAATCATTAGGTCGCTATCGCGAGACTTCAAAACACCAGTAAGTAGAGTCGGTTCAGCAGCCAATGCCGAAAGCACTAATTCTCGGTTGTTTAGAGACTTCGAACCAGGCAATTCAACGGCACCGTCAATTGGGCCGGTAGCCACCGGAGCCAGCCACGGCTTGGCAGTTGGCTGGGAATAGGTCTGGTTCGTCATTGGTTCAAGGTTACTATGTCGCCTTTTGTAGCCTCTAGATTGCCCTCGGGTAACCCTTTTGCGCGCGCAGCGGCGACTGGTGCGGGGATAAACTCAAAGAAGATGAAAAGCGCAGAAGAACAGGCAAAACAAACTCAGATCGCTGAGTTTGAACAGCAGGCTTTGCCGCTAATGCCGCAGCTTTACGGAGCAGCGTTGCGCTGGACCAGAAACCCATCCGATGCCGAAGATTTGGTCCAAGAAGCCTTCGCTAAGGCATTTGTGGCCTGGGCTCAGTATCAGCAGGGAACCAACCTAAAAGCTTGGCTCTACCGCATCATGACTAACACCCACATCAACATGTATAACAAGCGAGCCAAAGATCAGGCTAAGGGTGGTCTAGACGAGCTTGAGGACTGGCAATTGGGTTCCGCTGAGTCTGTGACCGCGCTGTCATCTCGTTCGGCAGAACTTGAGGCAATTGATAACTTACCTTCGGACACAATCAAGCAGGCTTTGCACGATATTCCAGAGGAATTCCGTATGGTGGTCTACTACGCGGTAGTCGACGGGCTTCCTTACGCAGAAATTGCCGAAATCATGGACACGCCTGTTGGAACTGTCATGAGTCGCCTGCACAGAGGTAAAAAACTTCTCAAAAAACTACTATCTGAATACGCACGCCAAGAGGGCTACGACGTATCCGAAACAGAAGAAAAGCAAGGGAGCGGTGCGTAATGGCCGAATTTGATTGCGAAGAAACTAAACGTCACGTTCACGAGTATTTGCACAA
>JBFYON010000098.1:0-4376 GCA_041303755.1 Micrococcales bacterium
AGTTCCTGCTTAAGCTCCGCCTTGGTTGGTGGGTTTGTTGGAGTAACTCCAGATAGCGAAGGAATTTCCAAAACTCGGTCTAGCTCGGCATCGTCTAGCGCTGCCAAAAGAATCTTGCCAAGTGAAGTTACATATGCCGGAAACTTTGTTCCGATAGAAGCGTTTAGTCCAACCAGTTTTGTAACTGCCACTCTGGAGACGTAAATGACGTCCGAGCCATCAAGCAGGGCAATTGAACTTGAGTGCCCGGTGCCTCGAGCAAGCTCTTCAAGGTGCGGTTGGGTGATGCTCCAAATTGACTTGGAAGTGACATAGGCCATGCCAAGATCTAGAACCTTTGGGGTGAGGGTGAACAGGCCCTCTTGAATCCTGACAAATCCCAGCTCTTCGAGGGTAAAAAGTACCCTTCTGGCGGTTGGTCTAGGCAGGTTGCTCGCCGAGGCAACCTCGGTCAGCGATAGATAGCCGTCACTGGCCTTAAAGGCCTGAATTACGTCCAACCCACGGGCCAGTGCAGAAATAAAATCCGGGTGAGAAGACTTGTTCATTTGGTAGCCCCCGACAGTGGTTAGTGCCCCAAAAGGAGCTTGGTTGACGCTTACACCATTGTATGATTTTATATAGGTGTCCGCCTAACGGACGACTGTCCGAAATGTGAAAAAGAGGGCTTTGATGAATACCAAGCAGGCAAGCGCGGTCATAGACGCACTGGCAGGTCCAAGCGGCGGTGCGCTATCTGGCCTAGTCGTTGCAGACTTCTCCAGAGTGCTGGCTGGTCCATTCGCGACCCAGAGCCTGTCGGACATGGGCGCAACCGTGATCAAAGTTGAATCCCCAGATGGTGACGAAACCAGAACCTGGTTACCTCCAGAGCGCGATGGCGTCTCAACCTATTACCTAGGAATTAATCGCAACAAGCGTTCAATCGTCTTGAACTTTGGTGACCCCGATGACAGAGCAACCGCCCTCGAGATTGCCGCGCGTGCTGACATCTTTGTTGAAAACTTTAAACCTGGTGGATTGCGCAAATTTGGTTTGGACTACGAATCAGTCAAAGCAATAAACCCTGGAATCATCTACGCATCTATATCGGGGTTCGGCGAAGAAGGCGGCGCCAAACTTCCGGGTTATGACCTAACCGTGCAAGCCACCAGTGGATTGATGAGCCTCACCGGAGAAGCAGGCGGAGCTACATATCGTTCCGGTGTTTCGGTGTTTGACATCATGACCGGCATGCAGGCGACCGTAGGAATTCTTGCAGCGTTGCACCACAGAGATGCAACTGGCGAGGGCCAAAGAATTAGCGTGAACCTTTTGTCAACCGCGCTCGCCGCAATGGCAAATCACTCATCTACATATTTGGCTGCGGGGCAAATTCCATCGCGCATGGGCAACGCACACCCAAGTTTGTTTCCTTACGAACCGCTGCCAGCAAAGGATGGCGAGATCATCATCGTTGCTGCAAATAACGGACAGTATGCGGCGCTTTGCAAAACTCTTGGAGCGCCGGAACTTTTGGAAGATCCAAGATTTGAAACCGTAGAGTTGCGAAACAGAAACAGAGATCTACTGCGACCACTACTTGTTGAAGCGCTTTCAAAGAAAACCAAACAGGAGTGGTTCATTGAACTCTCTGCCGCCGGAGTTGCCTGCGGACCAATCAACACCATCCAAGGTGGATTTGAATTGGCTACCGAGTTGGGCCTGAATCCTGTTGTGCAGGTTGGTGAAGGCGCTGAAGCAGTTCCAGTTGTTAGATCACCAATTACATTTAGTTCCACGCCAGCTCAGTACTACGCAAAGCCGCCTACACTTGGCGAACACGGCGAACTAATTCGTGAATGGCTCAAGGAGAAAAACTAATGGTGGAATACCGCACAGGGTTAGGGACCTCTGACCGAGATCACATCAAGTTACTCGGCATGGATGTAGCTGACGATCTAATGGGCAAGGTTGGCTTCGGCGAACTTGCATTCTGGATGGTTGCAAAAAGAAGACCATCAGCCGCAGAGGTAAAAGTTTTTGAAACTGTTTTGGTTGCTCTTGCTGACCACGGATTTACCCCAACCGTAATTGCAGCTCGCATGACTCTTTACTCCGCACCAGAGGCGCTGCAGGGAGCGGTAGCTGCGGGCTTGCTTGGCGGCGGATCACGTTTTCTTGGAGTCACCGAAGACACGGGAAAGTTCTTGAGCAATGCGCTCAAAGACGAAGGTCTGTCAATTGATTCAAAAATGACAGACTCCGAATGGGACGCGATTGCGAGAAACGTAATCAATCGTGCGCGCGAACAGGGCGGAAAAATTCCTGGGCTCGGGCACCCAATTCACAAAGACGGAGACCCAAGAACTCCGGTGATGTTCAAAATTGCCAGCGAAGCTGGAATGAAGCGCGGACACCTGAATCTGTACGAAGCAATTGGTCGCGTGCACCACGAGATTCTTGGCAAGACGCTTCCACTGAATGGCGCGGGAGTATCGGGTGCGGCACTTGCCGACCTTGGTCTGCCACCGCACACACTCAGGGGCTTTGCGTTGCTAGCCCGCACAGCTGGCCTGATTGGTCACCTACTTGAAGAACTTGAAGATCCAGCAGCGCCAGATATTTACATGAGCGTTGACAGCAACACAAAGTATGTTCCACCAGCAAAGTAAACAAAGAACACGATTAGGAGAAAAATGGCCGACCTAACAGCTGTACTTGCGACAACTCACCACCCGTTTTACCTAAAGGCAACGACTGCTCCTCCAGAAGAGCGCATGCCGCAGGCTGACGAGTGGAAGAGCAAGGTCGAGGCTTATCGTGAGACCTTGACCCAGGCCAAGCCTGACATTTTGGTGATGATTGGATCAGATCACTTTCACCAATTCTTCAGCGACAACTACCCAACTTTCCTAATCGGAAAACAGCCGGTTTACGACGCAACGTTCTATAACGAAGAGCGCGAATTTGGAATTCCAAAGTACGTTCTTCAGGGCCATGAAGAATTCTCGGGATACATGTTTCAGGGATTGCTAGACAGAGGTTTTGATTTCTCTATCAGCCACGAACTAAAACTTGATCACTCAATTATTTGTCCGATCATCACAACCAGACCAGATGCTGATCTCCCGGTTGTACCTATCTACACAAATATCTTTGCTCCGCCGCTGCCAAGCCCAAAGCGCTTCTGGGATCTAGGTAGAGCTATTCGATCAATCATTGATGAATGGCCATCTGATCTAAAGGTTGCAGCAGTTGGTTCAGGACACTTGTCACTTGAACTTGGTGGACCAAGACAGTTCAAAGAAACTGGACCGGATCCAGTCTTTGACCGCAACGCAATCGAATGGTTGCGCACCGGAAACATCGATGCAATTTTGGAAAACGTTACCCACGAGTCAATGACCGGAAGCGGAAACGCAACTCACGGATTCATGGACCTAATTTTGATGATGGGAATCGCAGGTCCGATTGAAGCCGACTACGTTGATAGCTTGGACTTGTTCCACACTATGGAGATGTACATGACCTGGTATCCGAAAGGAAGGGGAGCAAATTGAGCAAGTACTACGTAAATAAATTCCTTTTTCAAGTCGATAGAGATCCTGAGCTGCTAGCTAGATACAAAGCAGAACCAAAGGCTCTGATCGAATTTTGGGAAACCGAATACGGTCAGTGGTTAGGCGCATCCAACACAGTTGAAAAAACTACTTGGTTGAGTTTCACCGCCAAGGAGCGCAAGGCTCTTGAAGAGCACGACTACGTAGCGCTCTTTGAGATTGGTGCGCACTTCTTCTTGTGTCTGACAATTTACATTGCGATTTACAACGACGACTATATGGAAAAGTATGGTCCGCTGTCATTCCAACGCGAGTATGCAAAGAAGCTGGCGCATTGGGAGGGTAAGGATTACCCAAGCGTTCAAATGTAGGGCAAAAAAATCGACCCCCGAGATTTCTCAGGGGTCGATTTTTTATGTCTAGTTGGTTGGTTGCTGACGACGGTGCTTGAGCACCATCATGACCAGCGGTGCGGTGCCGATAGCTGCCACTGCAAGACCGCCCAGAGCAATCCACCAGGAATTCAGGTGAGTGCCCAGCGCGTGGTCTACCGAGATTGTGCCCGGCCCGGCCCAGGCCAAAAATAGCGCAAGCAGTCCGTAGGTGAATGGCACTTCCATGCCACCCATGTGCGCCCAGAAGCCCTTGTGCCAGAGTGTTGAGGCAGCCACAATCATTGCCCCGATGAGTGCAATTGCGCCCAGGTAGGTCAAGAAACCAAAACCTATCGAGATCGCCGAGGCCAGCTCTAGCAATCCTGCGGCAAGGGCCATCAATTTGCCCGGCTTGAGGCCAGACATTTCAAAGATCGCCCCTGTGCCGGCGACCCCCTTG
>JBFYON010000099.1:0-4694 GCA_041303755.1 Micrococcales bacterium
GCATCGGTGCGGTGTTAGAAATTGAAGTTGGTGTAGTTGGTGGCGAAGAAGACGGCGTTGAAGGCGGAATGGGTGAACACCTGTACACCACCCCTCAGGATGGGCTGCAGACAGCTGAGGCGCTAGGCCTTGGCGAAAACGGCCGCTACATGGTTGCACTTACTTTTGGAAACGTGCACGGTGTTTATAAGCCAGGAAACGTAAAGCTTCGTCCAGAGCTACTTGGCGAAATCCAAAAGGTCGTTGGCGACAAGTATGGCAAAGACAAGCCATTTGACTTGGTCTTCCACGGTGGTTCTGGTTCAACACCTGAAGAAATTTCGGAAGCAGTAAGTCACGGCGTTATCAAGATGAACATTGACACCGATTTGCAATACGCATTCACCCGCCCAATCGCAGATCACATGTTGAAGAACTACGATGGCGTGCTAAAAGTTGATGGTGAAGTTGGCAATAAAAAGGCTTACGACCCACGCGCCTGGGGTAAGTCAGCCGAGGCTGGAATGTCTGCTCGCGTAGTGGAAGCAGCAAACGAACTTGGTTCTGCCGGAAAGTCAATGAGCCTCTAAAGGTTTTTTGAACTGAAGAAGTGAACGAAAGAAGCCCGTTGTATGACAACGGGCTTCCACGTTTTAAGGGTGACTACCTTGATGGGCAAATGCACGGCTACTGGGAGTTCTATAGAAAAGATGGCAGCCTGATGAGATCAGGAAGTTTTGATCTTGGCAAGCAGGTTGGCATCTGGACTACCTATTCGCGAGATGGCCACCCGCACAAAGAAACTGACTTTAAAAACTAGATTCGTTTGTTTTTGTTGCTGGTGTCATGGCCTGCGGCCTTTAGCTCTTTGCGCAATTCAGCAGGAAGCGAGAACTGTACGTCCTCTTCTGCGGTCTGAACGGTTCGAACATCGCCAAAACCCTTAACTGACAAATACTCAAGAACTTCATCTACTAGTTCTTCAGGAACAGATGCTCCGGAAGAAACACCAACCGTTTCGACGCCTTCAAACCAGGCTTCATCGATTTCACTTGCATAGTCAACACGGTGGGCAGCTTTGGCGCCCGCCTCTAGAGCAACTTCAACCAAGCGAACGGTGTTAGATGAGTTTCCAGAACCAACAACGATTACCAGGTCAGACGCAGCTCCAACTTTTTTAATCGCAACCTGACGGTTTTGGGTCGCATAGCAAATGTCATCACTAGGCGGGTTCTGCAAAGTTGGGTGCTTTTCGCGAAGCTTGATTACGGTCTCCATAGTTTCATCTACAGAAAGCGTGGTTTGTGAAAGCCAAATAAGTTTCTTAGGGTCTCGCACGCGAGCAGAAGCAATGCTGTCTTCTTTGTCGATGATTTGAACTACATCCGGCGCCTCGCCTGCTGTGCCTTCAACTTCTTCGTGTCCCTCATGACCAATAAGAAGAATGTCGTAGTCTTCAGCCGCGAACCTCTGAACCTCTCGGTGAACTTTGGTCACCAGTGGGCAGGTTGCGTCAATTGTGTTGAGTTGGCGATCTGCGGCAGCCGCAACTACGGCCGGTGAGACTCCGTGGGCCGAGAAGACCAACACTGAACCCTCTGGGACTTCGTCAACTTCCTCGACAAAGATGGCACCCCGAGTCTCAAGAGAAGACACCACGTGCTTGTTGTGCACGATCTGTTTGCGAACATAAACGGGGGCACCATAGTGATCCAAGGCCTTTTCAACCGCAATAACCGCTCGGTCTACGCCGGCACAGTAGCCACGGGGCGAGGCCAGCAGGACCTTCTTGCCAGCGGTATTCTTGATGTCAGTCACCCCTCAATGATAAGCGTGTCAATGGTGGATTGTGGTGGCTAACAGCAGGAGGACCCATGAGCGAAGACGAACTCGCTGGACCGTCAAAGGTCAGTTCCGAGCTATCCCCCTGGCCAGTTTCTAGACTTTCAGTCACTTTAAAGGAATGGATTGAACGCCTAGGTGTTCTCTGGATTGAAGGCGAGCTAGCCTCAATCAAAATTGGCGCCTCAAACATGTTCGGCGAGTTGCGAGACTTGCAAATCGAAAATAGCGTGTCAATACACTCCTGGAACGTGGCAAAGATTCCAGCAGACCTTAAGCAGGGCGATCGTGTTTTAGCTCTCATCAAGCCAGCCTTTTGGCCTAAAGGCGGAAAACTCACCATGCAGGTAATCGAAATGCGCAAGGTGGGCCTTGGCGAATTGCTTGAACGCATTGAGCGATTACGATCTCAGCTAACTCTCGAAGGCCTAACTTCAATTGAGCGTAAACAACCACTGCCTTTTCTGCCTAACAAAATTGGACTAATCACCGGCAGGGATTCTGACGCCGAAAAAGACGTGTTGCAAAATGCCAAGTTACGTTGGCCCGAGGTGCAGTTCCGAGTTATTCATACCCTGGTGCAGGGCGATAAGGCGGCTCCGGAAGTTATAGTGGCGATCAAGGCTCTTGACGAGGATCCTGAGATTGATGTCATCATCATCGCTCGCGGTGGTGGTTCGTTCCTAGACCTTATGGTTTTCAGCGATGAAGCGCTGGTGCGTGCAGCAGCAAATGCCAAAACTCCAATCGTTTCCGCAATCGGTCATGAGAATGACCGTCCGGTACTAGACGATGTCGCTGATCTTCGCGCTTCAACTCCTACCGATGCCGCCAAACGAGTTGTTCCAGACGTAATTGACGAGAAGCACAAGCTGGAGCAACTTCGTCAACGGCTTTTCTTGAGGGTGGACACCTTCGTAGCCAATCAACTTGCAATGATTCAACAAATTCACAGTCGGCCGATTCTGGCAAATCCATACACTTTCATTGAGGCTCACGAGAGCGATGTAACTAGAGCCTTAGATCAGATGCGAATCCGACTTGATCAGGTGCTAAGTCGCGAAGCTATGCAGATTGGCCACCTGCGTCAGCAGGTTCGAAGCCTGTCTCCACAATCAACCCTTGATCGCGGTTACTCCGTGGTGAGAGACCTATCGGGGCACGTTATTTCTGATGCCGCCAAGGTCAAAAAAGGGCAACAACTCAAGGTTCGCTTAGCCAAGGGCGAGCTAGGCGCTGTAGCCGATTAGCCAAATAGACTGGAGACATAATGAGTGAAAAAAACAACCAAGATGTAGCGAAACTGAGCTACGAAGAAGCACGGGACGAGCTCGTCAAAGTTGTTTCTGAGTTGGAACAAGGCTCTGTCACTCTTGAGGAGTCACTGGCTCTCTGGGAGCGTGGCGAAGCTCTTGCCGATACTTGCGAAACCTGGCTTACCGGTGCAAGAAAGCGCTTAGACGATGCCGTTGCTAAAAAGAAGGCTAAATAGTGAGCAACCTAAACGGCCAGAAACCTTCACCTGAAGATTCAGCCGCTAAACATCGCGCGAAGCAGACCGTTATTAATTTGGCGTTGTCACTTATTGCGACCCTTGGAATTGTGCTGGTAACAGTACTCATTGTTCCTCGAGACGATAGCAATCGCATCAAACCGGTTGATTACGTAGCGGCAGCCGCCACCGCAGAGGCTTCAAGCGAGCTCAACCTGGCAACTCCGGTTTTGCCAGAGGGCTGGTGGGCCAATCAAGCACGATGGAACGGTACGGCGGCCGACGGAGTAAAGACTTGGAAGGTTGGCTTTGTTGGGCCTAAGAACCAGTACGTTGGCATGACTCAAGGTTTCGGCGTAAATCCAACCTGGATTGCTTTACAGACAGTTGGCTATGTTCCAAATTCAGACTCTGCTGCAAAGAATAAAACTTGGACCAAGTGGGAGCCAGCCCAAGGAACCGATGGCGATCCGCAACTTTGGACCTATGAAAAAAATGGGGTGCAAGTTACCATGCGCTCTACAGCCAGCAATGAAGAGTTGGATTTATTTGCTTCACTGATTGAAGCGGAAATGGCAGAAGTAAAGTGACGACAACTCGCCCAGAATCACCACAAGCGGCTTGGGATGCCTTGGTGAATGGAAATCACAGATTTGTATCCGGTGACCCAGCGCACCCAAGGCAGGATATTGAGCGTCGTGAAGCGTTGGCAGAGAAACAGCGTCCCTTTGCAACATTGTTTGGCTGCGCAGATTCAAGGCTCTCAGCTGAAATCATTTTTGATGTTGGCTTGGGCGACCTCTTTGTAGTTAGAAATGCCGGACAGGTAATCGCAGAGACCATTATCGGTTCGCTTGAATTCTCTGTTGAGGTTTTGGGAGTTCCCCTAATCTTGGTGCTTGGCCATGATGAGTGCGGGGCAATTCGCGCCACCATGGACGCCATCGATGGAAATCTAAAGTCGGAGGGCGAATTCATTCACAATCTTGTTGAGCGAATCCGACCGACTGTCGTTGCTGCAAATGAGGCAGGCAAATACGAGATTGACGACATCACGGAACTTCACGTTCAAGACACCATCAATGAATTGCTTACACGCAGCAAACTAATCGCTGACGCAGTGAAGACCGGCAAACTTGCCGTTGTGGGGGCAAATTACAAGCTTTCACTAGGTGAGATCCACCCCATCGTCATTGTTGGCGATATAAAATAGGCACCGACTAAAGGCAACGAAAGGCCAACCAGTGGAATACCGCATTGAACACGACACCATGGGTGAAGTAAAGGTTCCTGTAAACGCTCTGTACCGCGCGCAAACTCAGCGCGCAGTTGAGAACTTTCCAATTTCAGGAACAACTCTTGAGCGGGCACACATCGCTGC
>JBFYON010000100.1:0-4342 GCA_041303755.1 Micrococcales bacterium
CGCGAACCGTTTGATGCTGAAATTGGCAACGCCAAAACAGCACTAATCAAGAAAGCTGCTCTAGAGGCACATGCCAGCCAGGTTGCAGTGAATGCGGAAACTTATTCCGTGGTACCTGGAAAAGAAATTCGCTACGACAGGCCTGAGCGAATTCGCAAATCATCGCCAAGTGCACTGCTCGGCATCAGATCTGCGTTTACGTTTCTTTGGGCTATGCCGCTAGGCGTTCTGGTTGGACTTGCGGGCACAATGATGCATCAGGTCAAAGCTAATGATGCAAATCAGACGGCAATCGGGCTGATTGTTGCTCTAGTTATGACAGCGTCACTTGCGATTTCTCTGAGACTCCTTAGAAGAAGCCGAGGCGCGCTTTATCTGGTGACCGCCACGTTAGGGGCAACCGTGTTCTGGCTGGCCCAACGTCAGCCGGGTGGAGAACTGTTCATTCCTGGAAATGATGCAGGAAACTTCTGGGCTTATGGCTCAATTGGAATTTTTGCTCTGGTTATTCTGTTTCCAAGAGTTCAGCCTGGCGCGTGGCGCCGAAGTTCCCGCGGCCATCGTTAAACTAGAGATAGTTCCCGAAAGGATTCACATTGACTTACGTAATCGCGCTTCCTTGCGTTGATGTTAAAGACAAGGCATGTATTGAAGAGTGCCCGGTGGACTGCATCTACGAGGGTGACCGCATGCTTTACATTCACCCCGATGAATGTGTTGACTGTGGAGCTTGTGAGCCAGTTTGCCCAGTAGAGGCAATTTATTACGAGGATGACTTACCGTCTCAGTGGTCTGAGTACTACAAGGCCAATGTTGAATTCTTTAGCGAAATTGGTTCTCCGGGTGGAGCAGCCAAGGTTGGTTTGATCAACAGCGATCACTCAGTCATCACGGCGCTTCCTTCGCAAGCACAGTAAGCCCAAAATGTTTGATGGTCTGCCGGAATATCCGTGGGAGCAACTAAAGCCTTATTCGGCAAAAGCGTCTAAGCATTCTGGTGGTGCTGTAGATCTTTCGGTGGGATCTCCGGTGGATCCAACTCCAGTAGTTATTCAAGAAGCGTTGAACGCCTCATCCAACGCACCCGGCTATCCATCCACTGGCGGTTCGCCGGAGTTTAAAGCGGCTGTTGTTGAATGGTTCGCCCGTCGTCGCGGAGTTGCTGGCCTTAAGCCTGAGCAAGTTATGCCAACCATCGGTTCAAAAGAATTAATTTCTTGGTTGCCTTTACTCATGGGCCTAGGTCCCGGCGATGTTGTTGTTCAGCCAAAGGTGGCTTATACCGCCTACGTTGTTGGTGCTGCGCTGTGTGGGGCTGAGATTGTTTCTGAGGATGATCCGGCAAAATGGCCCGTCAACGCAAAACTAATTTGGATCAATTCCCCAGGCAACCCAGATGGGCGAGTCATGGACGTTGCCGAGATGAAAGCTGCTGTTGATCGTGCACGCGAATTGGGAGCCTTGCTCGCAAGCGACGAGTGTTACGCGGAACTGGGTTGGGGTGAGTGGAGCGAGAAGCTAATCCCTAGCGTTTTAGATCCGCGCGTTTGCGGCAATAGTCACGACGGTGTTCTTGCGGTGTACTCATTGAGCAAACAATCCAACATGGCGGGCTATCGCGCTGCTTTTGCTGTGGGGGAATCCTCGCTAATCAAGGGCTTGGTAAATCTAAGAATGCACGCTGGGTTAAACACCCCTGGCCCTGTTCAGCGTGCCATGGCAGTGGCGCTTGGTGACGAAGAGCACGTAAAAATTGAAAAAGAAATTTATCGTGAACGCCGCCAAGTTCTACTCGAGGCAGTTAGGGCCTACGGTTTTCGTTTGGCAGAGAGTCAAGCTGGTCTATACCTTTGGGCTACGCTCGGCGAGGATTGCTGGAAAACCGTGGATCGTATGGCTGAACTTGGCATCGTTGTAGTGCCGGGTACCTTTTACGGCGAGCACAGCACCCAGTTTGTTCGTTTTTCAATCACGGCTACAGACGACAAAATTGCCGAAGGAGCGCGCAGGTTGCGCGATGCCATAGGCTTATCTCAGGCCTAAACAGGGCAAACAGTCTCAAAATAGCAGTAGGAGCTTCGATGACCTCGAGCGATAAAGTCACAGTTACTTATGGTGAAATCACAGCCGATCTTCCCGTTATTGCCGCCGTTGATGGCCACGATGCGGTCGACATCTCAAAGTTCACTGCACTTACCGGGCTAACCGCTTACGATCAGGGTTTCGTTAATACCGCTTCAACAAAATCGGCAATCACATTCATCGATGGTGAAAAGGGGGTGCTGCGCCACAGGGGTTATCCAATTGAGCAGCTGGCCGGTACAAAATCTTTTCTAGAGACAGCTTGGTTGCTTATTTACGGTGAGCTACCAAGCCCAACTGAACTTGCAGAATTCGAAGAAAAAATTCGTCGCCACACTCTGCTACACGAAGACCTAAAGAACTTGTTTCACGCGATGCCGCAGAATGCACACCCAATGGCAGTTCTTGCAGCCGGTGTATCAGCGCTATCTACTTTTTATCAAGACTCACTAGACCCACACGATCCAGAACAGGTTGAGCTCTCAACAATCCGCTTGCTCGCTAAGTTGCCGGTTTTGGCTGCTTACTCGCACAAGAACAGCATGGGTCAAGCTCTGCTTTACCCAGACAACGGCCTGTCGTACGTAGAGAATTTCTTGCGCTTGAATTTTGGCAACATGGCTGAAGATTACGTTCAGAATCCAGTTGTGACCAAAGCCTTGGACACCTTGCTTGTGCTGCACGCGGATCACGAACAGAACTGCTCCACTTCAACCGTGCGTTTGGTTGGCTCAAGCCAGGCAAATCTATTTGCTTCAATTTCTTCTGGAATCAATGCGCTATTTGGCCCACTTCACGGTGGCGCCAATGAAGCCGTTCTTGAAATGCTTCAGGACATTAAGGACTCTGGCGAAAGCGTTCAGGCTTTCATTCAGCGTGTGAAGAACAAAGAAGACGGAATTCGTCTAATGGGATTTGGTCACCGCGTATACAAAAACCTTGACCCGCGCGCCAGAATCATCAAGTCAACAGCGGACCAGGTGCTTTCTGAATTGGGTGTCAACGATCCACTGCTTGATATCGCAAAAGAGCTTGAGGCCGCAGCATTAGCCGACCCTTATTTCCAAGAGCGCAAGCTGTACCCAAATGTTGACTTCTATACCGGAGTTATTTACAAAGCATTGGGCTTCCCGCCAAGAATGTTCACGGCTCTTTTTGCGATGGGCAGACTGCCTGGCTGGATTGCTCACTGGCGTGAAATGAACGTTGACACTGCAACAAAAATTGGTCGCCCACAGCAGATTTACGTTGGCGAACCAGAGCGTCAGCTAAAAGGATTTTTTGGTTAGGACTTAAATTTAAAAACCCCCGAGTTGCTCGGGGGTTTTTTATTGCTTGATTAGCCAATAGACAACAGTGTCTCCGTAGCTCTTTTCCTCGTCTAGTTCAAGCTCCTCGGGAAGGTCGACTGCACCGGTTCTACTTGAGCGCTCCAGCATGACAACCGCGTCTTTTGCAAGCCTCGGCACGAGGGCCGAAAGGTTTTCTGCTACTTCTTGATTTGAAATCTCGTAGGGCGGGTCAATAAAAACTAAGTCGTATTCAGCTGAATCGGCAGCCAAGAAAGTAGCCACAGATTTATTAGCCACCTTTGTAATGGCTTCAAAGAAACCTTCTTTTTCCAAGGCTTTTTGAACCAGCTGGCAATTTTTTACACACACTGCTGCTGCTTTGCCATCTCGTTCAACTAGTACTGCAGAGCTAGCACCGCGGCTTACAGCCTCTAGAGCCAAAGCGCCGGTTCCAGCATAAAGATCCAGGACTCTAGCCCCGTCAATTAATTGGCGGGCTGCTATTCGATTAAAAACAGATTCGCGAATTCGGTCGCTGGTTGGTCTAGTTGCTTTTGCAGGACTGGTGAGTTGTCTCGAACCAGCAATGCCACCAATGATTCGTGTCATAAGAGTTCCAGCGTACAGCCATGCCTACCGTCTTGCTGGCTCTTCACAGGCAAAGATAGAAGCATGCTGCTTCCAGATGTTCCGCTTGATCGCGTCCTTGGTGATCGCACAGCCAAATCTCTGGCAAAACATTTGCAGCTTCGCACGTTATCGGATTTGCTTTTACACTTTCCTCGCCGCTACTCAACCAGGGGAGAACTAACCCCAATTAGCGAGATACCGCTGGGTGAACCTGCAACCGTGGTGGCAGATATCGTTGAGGTCCGTGAGCGCCGCATGAAGGGCAGAAGCGGAAGCATTCTTGAAGTCAAAATTACAGACGGTCACGGTTTCATGACGCTGTCGTTCTTTAATCAGGC